>JAZTXF010000025.1:0-4723 GCA_045636305.1 Candidatus Gastranaerophilaceae bacterium
CAATAACAACTATCACAAATCTCAAAATAAGATGTGCGTTTTTTGGCATGACAAAAAGATGTTAATGCAAATAAAACACTTAACACTAATAGAACTTGAAATTGTTTCATAATTTTAGTCATTTATTTACTTCGCTTTAAAAAATCAAAACCAAATTACTAAGCAAATCTCATTAATCATTTGGAATCATATTGAACCAAACATTTAAGTCGCTAAATCTAATCCCTAGATATATAAAACTAACATATTTATCATGCATATAATATATTACGCAACGGTCTCCAGCTCCTGTTAAAGCTTTCCAAGATATGCGAACGTCCCCTTCTTGACTTATTTTATGTAAATAATCATCATCATAAGCTCTATAAATCTGAGTTTCATCTGGAAAAAAAATCTTAACATTACGATTTTCATCAATAAAAGCACTATAATTACATTTTTTCCATTCACTCAGAGTTCCATTTTCTTCTATTCGCATAGCATCTATTTTGTACCAATGTTGTGCAAAAACAAAAAGTGGCACCAAAGAAAACAACAATAAAATAAAAATTTTTTTCATCTTAATCCGAATAATTTTAATCTGGTATTACAACATAACAAACCGAAATTTCTCTATATTCTATAAAAAGAAATATATTATTAGATGTATCGTACATAAAATTTAATATGCACCTATCACCATCTTTATCTACACATTTCCGAGTTTGGAAAATAATTCCATTATTCCCTGGTTGTAATATTTCTTCTTCTGCATTCACAAAAGTCAGTGTTTCATTAGTAGTAAATATTTTAACCAAATGTTCATCTTGAAGTATTCTAATGTTACATTCTTCAAATTCTGTAGTAGTACCTCCTCCTTTTACACTTACAGCAATAGCAGTCCACCACATTTTACGATAACTACTAGTTTGTGTATTTCTATAATTAACAGTTCCTGCATTTCCAAGACCTAATGGGTCTGAAGATGGTTCCCATCTTGAATTACTTGAAGATGGTCTTTGTACTGGTTCTGCATGTACAGGTTCAAAAGAAACAAAGGGCAATTGAGCCATTACTGAAAAACTTAAAGAACACATTAATAGTGCAATAATAATTTTTTTCATTTTATTATAATTTACATTATTTTTATTAATTACTATAGATTTATTTTTTCATTCTACAAATTTTCCACTAAACTAATCTTGAAGCAAAATTAAATTATTAATCATCTGGCATTAACATATAGTAAACATCTAAACCTTGTGCTTCAAATGTAATTGTTAAACGCAAATATGGAATATTTTTAAATTTAGTTAAAGCCATAGTACATTCATTTCCGTCTTGGTTTATTCCACCCCATAAAACATGACTATTACCGTCTTCATCCTCAAATCCTCCAAGTTCTTTTATTTTTCTAATAGTATGATGAGTATCTGCATAAACATTTATTTTCCAATCATCATCAATAGAAACTCGAATATCACATTTTTCCCACTCTTCTTCAACATCAAAACGTACCGCATTAGCAACAAACCACGTTTTAGCATTAACAAATAATGAAAATAACAATAACAATAAAATTAATATCTTTTTCATAATTTTATAATATATAATTTTTTACTTTTTTATATAGGCAACCGAATTTTTAATCAAATTATATTTTTTCTCGTGTGTAACACTTATGCGAATATTCTTCACCTGTAATAGGACTTTTCAACCAACAAGTAATTGCATACCAACCATTACCTATAGACTCACAACGAAAACTATAAACTCTTTTATATCCATCACTAAATTCCATAGCCTTAACATTACCACCAGAAGTAAGCAACAATCTTCCTGAAGCTTGCAAGTCATTTGTTGTAAATGGCTGCCCTGTTGCTATTGCCTGAACATTAAATGGCAAATAATATTGTACTGAACGGTCTGAATCTTTTACTTCAACTGATTCTGGGTCTTTCCATTGTTTATTACTCTCTGTTTTAGAATTACATGAAAACAATGTTACAACTACAAAAAAAATTAAAAAAGAAATTTTACTTTTCATAAATATAAACTTTATGCTCCCTTAATTCCCAGAAGAAAGCGGATAAAAAAATAAGGTGTGGGAACCTATTACTTTATCCAATTGATGGGGCTTCTCGCATTGCCTTTGCTGTTGGATAAAGCAATAGCCCACACCAAAGGATATGTAAGAAGCCAATAATGGCTGTACAAACCAACGATGTGGCGCTACTGCTACCATCTTCACAGCAAGAGAAATTTTGCGAGAATTTCATCAATGAAGATAATTTCAATAACACCTTTTACTAATAAAGTACTCCTCCCTAAGGAAAAGCACTTGCAAAGGTAGTAAAAGTTTTTTGAAAAATCAAGTTTATTGATAATAAGTTAATAAGGATTCCAACAACTAACTAAAAAACAGAATATTATTATCTTTTAGAAACTCAAAACATCATAAGTTTCTAATATCTCCTCTTGCCTTAATCCCAAATATCTTTTAGTTATAGCTACATTACTATGATTAAATAGCTCCATCAGTTTTATTAATGCAAGTTCTGAGTTTTCGCTATTTATATTGTAAACTTGTCTTCCGAATGTCTTACGCAATGAGTGACAACTAAAGTTCTTAATTTTCAAACGATATTTCTTTTTAATATCTTTCAATATGCGATTGATAGCTTGGATTGTGTAAATAGTCCCTTTCTAACTTACCAAAATAGGAGCTTTTACCCCTATTGGTTTTATATGTTCGTAACACTCTTGTATATGTTTTTGTAGCTGAGGATTCAATCTTAAAGTTCTTTGCTTACCTGTCTTTTTCTCAATTACTGTAAACTCATCAACACCTAATATTTGATTCCATCGCAAAGCTAGAATATCAGATATTCGCAATCCTGTAAAACAACCTATTGCCATAAGAAGAGACATCTTATAATTTCCATCTTTAACTAATTTACGTATAAGATTCATAGCATCTGACCACACTAAATAATCTGCGGTTGTAGTTGAATATTTTAAGCTCATAAATGTTTTGTTTTATAGTTAAACTTACAAAAGTGAACATTCTATTTCGCAATCAAAAAAAATAACTCATTGATTACTAGTAGAATATTCACTAATGATAAAAATGAACATTGCTGTTAAATATAACCATTATCAAAAAGGCTATAAAAACTTTCACTAGTTACAATTAAGTGGTCAAGAACTCTAATGTCAAATAGTTTTGATGCTTCCGCAACTTGTTCTGTAAGCTTACTGTCTTCTAAACTTGGATTGAAATTACCACTTGGATGATGAAATAAGCATCGTTATTGGAGATTTTCCTTTTTTGTCTTTTCTGTGTTTTAAACCAAAACTGATTGTACTACAATGTTTTTCCATAAAAAATAAAGTTTATAGAGCATAATTATCAACAAATCAAAGACTTAAACCTCATTTTGTTGCCACTTTAAAAAAATCACAAAAGTGGCAACATTATGTTCTACAGAAAATATCATTTTTTAGCCAATTTTTTTAATGAACATTATAAACCTACTCTATAGTTATATCGCAAAACATATAGGATTTCAGTCAAAATAAACTCAATATTTACATCCTATTCAATCTACAAAACCACAGAAAAGAATAACACTAATAATATTCTACATGCAAATAATATAAAAAAGAAAACTCCCATAACCATTTATGTTACAGGAGTTTTCTGTTTTAATATAATCTGTTATATTATTTACAAGCCTCTTCAATAGCAACTGCAACAGCAACTGTAGCACCTACCATTGGGTTGTTACCCATACCGAGGAAGCCCATCATCTCAACGTGAGCAGGAACTGATGAAGAACCAGCGAATTGAGCATCACCGTGCATACGACCCATTGTGTCAGTCATGCCGTATGAAGCAGGACCTGCAGCCATATTGTCTGGGTGAAGTGTACGACCAGTACCACCACCTGAAGCTACTGAGAAGTAGTTTTTGCCTTGTTCCATACATTCTTTTTTGTATGTACCAGCTACTGGGTGTTGGAAACGTGTTGGGTTAGTTGAGTTACCTGTGATAGATACGTCAACACCTTCTGAACGCATAACTGCCACACCTTCACGTACATCGTCTGCACCATAGCAACGTACTTTAGCGCGAAGACCATCAGAATATGCTTTTTCGTTTACGATTTTCAATTCGCCTGAATAGTAGTCGAATTCTGTTTGAACGTATGTGAAACCATTAATACGTGAAATAATTTTAGCAGCATCTTTACCAAGACCGTTGAGGATAACGCGGAGAGGTTCTTTACGAACTTTGTTAGCCATTTCAGCGATTTTGATAGCACCTTCAGCAGCAGCGAAAGACTCGTGACCTGCCAAGAATGCGAAACATTTTGTCTCTTCACGGAGAAGACGAGCAGCCAAGTTACCGTGACCAATACCTACTTTACGGTCGTCAGCCACCGAACCAGCGATACAGAATGCTTGCAAACCTTCGCCAATTGCTTCAGCAGCATCAGCAGCGTTTGTACAACCTTTTTTGATAGCGATTGCAGCACCTACTACGTAAGCCCATTTTGCATTTTCGAAACAGATAGGTTGTGTTTCTTCACACATTTTATATGGGTCGATACCTTTTGCGTCGCAAATAGCTTCTGCCTCTTCGATAGAAGCGATACCGTAGCCGTTCAATACTTTGAGGATATTATCGATACGGCGTGATTGTGATTCAAATTTTACTTCGTGTTTAGCCATAATTTAT
>JAZTXF010000026.1:0-6743 GCA_045636305.1 Candidatus Gastranaerophilaceae bacterium
TTATTTTGGAAATGTATCAATTACTGATAAGAATAAGAAAATTGTAGAATTTGTTTCTGTTGGTAGGATAGATAAAGATGTAAAGAATTATAATTTATTAATAGATACAATTTTAAAATTAAAATATGCAGGAATAACTAATTTTAAAGTTAATATTGTGGGCTGGTCTGGAAATATTAATATACCAGCAGAAATAAAAGATCATATAGTTTTTTATGGTAAGGTGGATTTTTTTACATTATATAAAATAATAGAAAAGTCGGATTTTATATTATCTTTGCTTGATCCAGAAAACAAAAAACACCTTTTATATACAACAGACTTAGTAACAGGAACGAACCAGCTGGTATTAGGGTTTCAAAAATTATATTTAATTAATGAAAAATATGCACGAGCATATAAATATGATGAATCTAATTCTATAGTTTACAGTGGTAATAATTTGTATTTTGCTATGAAAACAGCAATTAATATGGATGTTGTTACTTATAAACAAATGCAAAAAAAACTTATAGAGTTAAGTAAAAAAATATATGATATTTCATTGCAAAATTTAAAGGATAAATTATGGCAATAAAAAATGAGGAAATATCAGTTGTTGTTCAGGGTGCAGTTATAAAAAATGAAACAATTCAATCAATAGCTAGTGTAAGAAAATTTTTGCCTGGAGCTAAAATTATTTTGTCAACTTGGCAAAAATCGGACGTTAATGATTGTGATGTGGATGATATAGTATTATCTTGGGATCCTGGTTCTTATCCTTGTGCAGTTTTACCACAAGGCAAGAAAATATTATATAATTTGAATAGACAATTGGTTTCAACTCAAAATGGGTTAAAAAATGTTAAAACGAAATATGTCTTAAAAATTAGGTCGGATATGTATTTAACAAAGGATTTTCAGGAAAATATTTTGGAATATTTTTATAAGTTTAAATTAAGAGATAAAAAATATAGCTTTTTTAAACATAGAGTAATTGTCGGCTCTTTAACATCAAAATTTTATTCAGATTCTTTAGATAATTCTTTTCCTTTACCTTTTCATATTTCAGATTGGTTTTGTTTTGGGTTAACAGATGATGTGAAGGATTATTTTTTAAACACTCCTCTTTTAAATGAACAGTATGCTTCAAATTATCCCTGTAATACAAGTAGAGTGCCTGTAAAAATGTATAGTTGGCAGATATCACCAGAACAATATTTCTGTTCTATGTGGGCTAAAAGGTATATTAATTTAAAATTTGATGATTGGTCTAATTGGAATACGAAAAATGTTTTGTTATCAGAAAAGATTATAGCGAATAATTTTATCGTGCTTGATACTGTGCAAACTGGATTATATTTAAACAAATATATTGATCTTATAAAAGATAATGATGGTGAAGTCTTTTCGTTTCAAGGTTATATATCTTATTTAAAGTTTTTAGAATTATATTCAAAGTATTGTGATAGTAGTTATAGTATTCCTTTCTATTTGTATTATACAAGAAATCTAAGACATAATAAATTGGTTAAGCAACTTAGATTGTCTTCTACTAATAGAAAGTGGAATTTTAAAAAATATTTTATTAAATTAAAACTTTTTTTATTGGAGCAAAAAATAATTTATAAACAAAAAAACATGAAAAAATACAAGGAGTTATATGGATATCAAAAATAATATAGTTTCTTCAGACATTTCTGTTGTTGTACAGGGTGCGATTGGTAAATATACAAAAAAATGTCTGCAAAGTGTTCGCAAATATTTGCCTGAGGCTGAGCTTATTCTTTCAACGTGGGAAGATAGTGATGTTGAGGGGTTGGAGTATGATGTTTTGCTTTTGAACCCTGACCCTGGGGCTGTTGTTTTCACAAAATCAGGTGCGTGGCAAAATCATAATCGACAAATTTTATCTACACAAAACGGACTTAAAAAAGCTACAAGAAAATACGCGCTTAAGTTGCGCAGTGATTCTGTTTTAAAAGGAACAAAATTTTTAAATTATTTTGGTAAATATCAAAAGAGAGCTGATGAGTGTAAAATTTTAAAGGAACGAGTTTTAATAAATAATTGGCATACAAGAATGCCCAAATTTCCTCAGCCGTTACTTTTTCATGTTTCGGATTTTTTCATGTTTGGTTTGTATGAAGATGTTTTAAATATTTGGGATATTCCTCTTACAAAAGAACCTGAGCACAGTAGTTATTTTCAAAGTAATGTTGCAAAAAATCCTAAATTTCTAGATGATAATTGTTACACTAAATTTCATGCAGAAATGTATATTTGGATTGAGTTTCTTAGAAAAAATGGTGTTGAAATTAATATGCAAGACTGGACAGATTGTTTGGATGATAAATTAGTTCAGTTATCAGAGTTATCTATTGCTAATAATACTTGTGTTTTAGATTATAAGAGCCAATTTGATATTGTCTGCTTGAAATATCCATATCCAAATTATCCATGTGTTTCAATTTATCATTTCTCAGATTGGGTAAAAAATTATGAAAAATTTTGTGGTGGAAAAATTCAAAAAGGATTTGAGTATTATTTATCGGCTATTTACGCATTTTTCCATAGCATATCGTGTTTTATAAAACGAAACAAGAAAAAGGCGATTAGAGTAAAGTTTGGGAAAAAAGAAAAATATATAATGCTTTTTGGCGAATTTTTATATAGAAAATAAAACCTTCACCCTCTTGCGAAGAAATGGAATAAAGTATAGAATTGTTGTAGACAGAAGTAGAGAGATTGTTTATGGCAAATGTTTTAGTTACAGGTGGTGCAGGGTTTATTGGTTCTCACGTTGTGGACAGGCTTTTGGCACAGAACCACAAAGTCGTTGTAGTTGACAACCTTTGTGCAGGTTCTTGGGATAATTTGCCTCAGTCTGATTTGATAAAATTTTATCAAAATGATATTTCTAAAGATGATTTAGAACCGATTTTTCAGTCAGAGAATGTTGATTTTTGCATACATTTGGCGGCGCAAACGAGTGTTGTAAGTTCATCAATTAATCCTGTTTTTGATGCTGATGTTAATATTTTGGCGACGATAAAGCTTTTACAGCTTTGCAAAAAATATGAGGTAAAAAAGTTTGTGACTGCATCTTCTGCTGCTGTTTATGGTGCTCCAAAATATTTGCCTGTGGATGAAGCGCATCCCACAGAACCGATTTCATATTACGGTTTATCAAAATTGACGATGGAAAAATATGTTCAGATGTCAGGTGTTCCGTATGTTATTTTTAGGTTTTCCAATGCGTATGGCTTGAGACAAAAGTCATCAAAAGAAGGTGGGGTTGTAGCTATTTTTAGTAGTGCAATGTTGAATGATGAGGAAATAGTTATATATGGTGACGGTTCACAAGTTCGAGATTTTATTTGTGTTGATGATATTGCTTTGGTTTGTGAAAAGTCTTTATTTGCCGACTTAAAAAATGAAATTGTGAATTTTTCTTTTAACAAAGGTATTACTGTTAATGAGTTATTTGGGAAAATGAAGAAGATTTATGGTTATAGCAAAAATGCAAAATATTTACCTGTTCGTGTTGAAGAAATACAAGCCAGTGTTTTGAGTAATAATAAAATTATGAATTTTTTTCCTGATTTAACTTTATGTAATATTGAATACGGATTATTTGTTTTGAAGAATGAAACGTCCTTTTAGTTTTTCATAGAAAAGAAATAGCCTGATAGTGTTATAAAAGGTGAATGTTATAGTTCCTGTTTTAACTAATACTTTATATTGTAGAAAATAGGAGTTATAAATATGTATGTGATTTTGAGATGGCTGGCTTATACTCTTGCAATAATGCTAATTGCGTGGATTATTCCGGGAATAAGCGTTTCAAGCATTTGGGCAGCGTTGTTGGTGGTTGTTATAATGGGGTTGATAAATATATTTCTACGCCCTCTTTTGACATTTGTAACATTGCCGATAAATTTTTTAACATTGGGGTTATTTACGTTTGTGTTGAATGCATTGTTGTTTATGTTGGCGGGGTATGTAGCACCAGGGTTTTCTGTTGATGGATTTTGGAGTGCTTTATTAGGTTCTTTGTTGTTGTCGCTTTTAAGTTTACCTATAAACAAAATTGGAGAAAACAAAGTATAATTTTTAAAAATCCGCAATACTTATAGGTGTTGCGGATTTTTTATTGCCCAATTTTTAAAAAAATGATACAATAGCTAAAATTGGTAAAAGAGGTGAAGTTATGGAAGTTTGGCAACTTTGGGGTGTATTGGGGATAATTCTTGTTATATTGGAAATGTTTACCCCAGCATTATTCTTTTTAAATTTGGCATTGGCGGCAATTCTTGTTGGAGCGGTAACTTATTTTTATCCTGTTTTGTTTGTGACTCAGTGTGTTGCGTTTGTTGTGGCATCTGCTTTATTGGTGTTATTTTTGCGCCCGATATTGTTGAGGGTTAAAGATGAGCCTGAAAAAACAGGTGTAAAGGCTATTTATTATGGACAAAGCGCCAAAGTTACAGAAAAAATAACCGCAAATAGTGGAAGAATTTCAATTTTTGGTGAAGCTTGGGAAGCAAGAACTAAAAGCGGAGCTGAGGTTGATGTTGATAAGAATGTAAAAATTCTTTATTGTGAAAAATTAACAATGATAGTAGAAGAAATATAGGAGGTATTTATGTTTTTTATTATGGTACTTGTTGTATTTATAGTAATGTATTTTGTTTTGGGCTTTAAAATAGTTCAACAAGCTGAAGTTATGGTTATTGAACGTTTAGGGAAGTTTCATAAAATTTTGACTTCAGGTCCGAATTTAATCATTCCGATTATTGATACACCGCGTGGGGTTCAATGGAAACAACAAGTTAGAGGCTTGACTGGTGAGTTTTATACAACAATCGTTGAACGTTATAAAATTGATTTGCGTGAATCTGTTTATGATTTTCCACGTCAAAATGTTATTACAAAGGATAATGTTTCAATTGGAATTAATGCTTTGATTTATTTCCAAATTGTTGACCCAAAAAGTGCTGTGTATGAAATTCAGAATTTGCCAGAAGCTATTGAAAAACTTACACAAACTACTTTGAGAAACATTATTGGTGAAATGGATTTGGATGAAACTTTTGTTTCAAGGGATACTATTAACAATAAGTTGAGAGTTATTCTTGATGAAGCTTCAAATAAATGGGGCGTAAAGGTTAATCGTGTTGAGTTGCAAGATATTATTCCACCATCAGATATTCAAGCAGCTATGGAAAAACAAATGAAAGCTGAGCGTGAAAGAAGAGCTGTTATTTTGGAGGCTGAAGGTCAAAAACGTTCTGCTATTCTTAGAGCAGAAGGACAAAGAGAGTCTGAAATTGCAAATGCGGAAGGTGAAAAACAAGCAGCTATTTTAAGAGCTCAAGGTCTTGCAGAGGCAAGAATTATGCAGGCAGATGCAGAGGCAGAAGCTATTAGACGTACAATTTCTGCTATTGAAGGACACGGTGACCCTGACAAATATCTTATCGCGGTAAGATATTTAGATACATTGAAAAATATGGTTGAAGGAAAAGACAACAAAGTTGTTTATATGCCATATGAAGCAACAGGAATTTTATCTTCTGTTGATGGCATTAAACAAATGCTAGATGCTTCAAAATAATTTTGTGTTGATAATAAACAAAAAACCCCGTCTTGAGTTTCAGTCGGGGTTTTTTATTAGCTTAATTTTGTTCCGCTGTTAGGGCTGTGGTGTTTATCTTTTTTTGAATCAACATAATAATCTGTGGCCATCTTTGTAATTGCACCATATGTTCCTAACACAAGACATTCTGTTAAAACGGCCCCTAGTGTTGCTTCGACAGCTATTGTAGAACAGATTGACGCAACAGTTGTTGCTCCTATCGCGCTTGCTCCAGCACCTATGGCTCCAGCCGCAAGTGCTAATCCAGCTCCACAAGTGAATATTGCTGCAACAACCGCGACTACTAGCATTGCTATAGCTTTTAAGTTAAAAGAAGATTTTTTAGTTTTAGATGTAATTTTAACTTCATCTCTGACACCAGTAAGTTCATCAATTTGCCATTTTTGGTTTTTGATGATTGTGTCATCAGAAACAGCGTTGGTTTTGTCAACGGATATAGAAGAGCCTTCACCCAGAGTAACATTAGCTTTATCTTTGCCAGTACCCATATCTATAGTGGTGTTTTTAACTCCGTCAATGTATCTTGAGAAGTAAGAATAAACATCAAAATGGTTTTCATAAACAGTTGTTGTTTTTGATCTAAACACGCCTGCTTTAGTTTTGACATCAATTACGTCAGAAGTTCTGAGTTTCCAATCTTCCCAAGTACCGGTTCTGAGTCTGTCAAGGAAGTCTTGAGCAAGTTCATCGTCAGGTTTTTGTTTGTAAATTTGGTCGTAAGTAGTTACGGAGTCATCTCCATCACCAAGTTTTAACTTGCAATCATTACCCCAAAAGACAACATCATCGTTGCCATCGTTGGTTTTTAAATCAATGTTGTCCCCGATAAAAACAACATCATCATCTTGATCACCGGTAGTAATAGATTTGTTGTTACCAAGAGATTTAATTTGATTCCAGCCATTACCGGTAGAGATGTTAGAATTATCCCCGTAATGTTTAACTATAGTGTTACCTTTCCCCGTAGAAATGTTAGTTTTACTTCCGGTAATTTCAACTTTATGAAACCCATCACCAAGATTGTACGAAGTATCAACTTCGATAGCACCTTTGTCATATGTGACCTCATTTGAGGCGATTGCGTCGATAAAAAGACCCATGT
>JAZTXF010000027.1:0-8152 GCA_045636305.1 Candidatus Gastranaerophilaceae bacterium
AATACCCAAATTAGTACCGCCACCATTCAATACACTGTCCCCAGCTTCAATTTTTACATGTCCACCAGCGACAATATTACCTTCAGCTGTATCTGATGGAATAATAATATTCTTATTACCGCCAAGACCAACATTATTAGCAGCTTCAATTTTATTAACTGTCAAATCACCATATCCATAGATATAGACACCGCCATTCGGAGCATTCGCATTTAATTTATCACCAACGCTTACTGTTAAATAATTGTTAGGATCACCAACATTATCGTTATTTGAAACAAGTTTCAAATTTTTACCCGCTGTAACTGCCGGACGTTGTCCACCAGCAACCTGATGGATATAGCCATTAGATTCTATATTAACATCTTTGCCTGCTTTAATTTGTCCTACATTCAAGTTATCATTAGAACCAATATACACATTACCTTGTGCGGCATCTGCACTCAATGCATTACCAACTTTTACAGACAAAGGATTATTAACATTTCCAACATCACCTTTGGATGAAGCCAAATACATATCTTTACCTGCAATTACAGAAGGATTATTAAAGTCGAATGCACCGGTCTGTTTAATATTGCCTTCAGCTTTCAAACCAACATTTCTGCTTGCTTGAACCTTATTGTAATTAAGATCGCCAAGACCTTCAATATAAACATCTCCGTTCAATGCATCAGCATCCAAAGCCCCACCGACATTAACGGTTAGATAATTATTTGATGCACCAACATTGCCATTTTTTGAACTAATTTTCAAATCATTGCCTGTTTTTATAGCCGGTTTAGATCCTGCTTGATAAATATTTTTTGTACCTGTAATTATTGCATCAGTTGCCGCACTAATTTGACCTATTGTAAGATTTTCAGTAGTACCTATTTGAACTTTTCCTGTGTCTGCTGTTGCGTCTATTTTGCCGCCAACAATTACATTTGGGGCAGCAATATCTTTGCCAGCATTCAAAATAGTGTCTTTTCCAGACTTAGAAGAACTTATAGTTAAATTGTCCACTGCAGCAAGTACTACATCTTGACCAGCAAGGGCATTCAATACATTAAGGTCATTAATTCCTTTTACATATACACTACCATTTTGAGCCGTAGCATCCAAAACTCCACCAATATCAACTGTCAAATAATTATCCGCAGCACCTACATTTTTATTTGTAGAAGAAATTGTTAAATCTTTACCCGTAACAATTGCAGGAGTATTTGAACTTTGCAAAATATCGCCTGAACTTTTAACTGTTACATTTTCTTTTGCATTAATTTTTCCTATTTTCAAATTATCATTAGAAATTATATACGCTTTACCTGTAGTAGCATCTGCAAACAACTGTCCGCCAATTTTTGCATTAGTAACAACTATATCTTTACCGGCATTTAATTTTGTATCTTTTCCTGATATTAATTCTGTGACTGTAATATTATTTGGTGCAGTCAACTCAATATCTTTACCTGCAATAGCACTAGAAACATTCAAATCACTAACACCGGTTATATTTATATTGCCAAGCGTAGCTTCTGCATCAATTGTATTACCGGCATCAACAGTTAACACAATATCTCCTTTTGAAGATTTAATAGTTGCATCTTTACCAGTTACAATAGAAGCACCTTCAACACTTTGAAGCACATTACCCAAAGCCGCAATTACTGCATTATTACCGGCTTCAATTTTTTCTCCGATGATTAAATTACCGGTTGCACCAATATTGGCATTATTCTTTGCCTTAATCAATCCTGCAATTCCATCAGTTTGAGCAAATGTCAAATTAACATTCTCACCATTTGCATTAACTCTGTCACCTGCAGAAACCGTAATTCTTGAATCAGCATTACCTAAAACTTTAATATCTCCATTTGTTGAAAGATTGATTTTTCCTGCGTTACTATCAATCATCGGACCTTCAGGTCTTTGCTCTGATGCAAAAATCCCATTATTTGCGGTTACATTAATATCACCTATAGATTTTATTGCTCCATAAGTTCTATGATCTTTGTCAAGATAAAAGTTTGGTCTTAAAGCAACTTTATCTGTTGATACAATATTAACTTTTCCTCCATCAACCAAACCGTCTATAATAATATCACCACCGGAAATATTAACGGTTGCTGCCTTAAAATCACCAATTCTTGCAGAGCCTAAAGTTGCAACATTTGCATTTCCGCCAACATGAGCTGAAATTAAATCAGTTGCTTTCACAGTTGCATTAACAGAACCACCGGCAGTCAAATCAACTCTTCCTGCTGAAGTAATCTGCGTACCTGTTTTTTGAGTTACATTAGCATTTGAAGAAGTGACATGAACCCCATCAAATCTGAATGTATCAGGAGCTTTAATTCCCGTAGACAATTTTTTATTGTCTTCTAATCTTAAAACACCTTCTGACGGTCCCCTTTGAGCAATTGTTATATTACCAAAAGTTACATCTCCATTATTAGATTTAATATCAATATTTCCCATATTCAAATAAGCATTGTTCATATCAATTGAACCATCTTTTGAATACAAGGAAATATATCCGTTATCAGTTACTTTTAAATTACCGGTTGCATCAATTTTAGAATCCGCATTTAATCTGATAATTTCTTTTGCAATAATATCATTGTTAACCTGAATAGCACCTTTTCCGCCATCCAAATATATTTTATTTACATCGTTAATTGTTTCTGTGGTAATAATAGAACCATAACCGTTATTAGCAATTTTAACATCAGCACCTTTAACAGAACCAATATTTAAATTTCCTACACTATTATTTGCAACAGAGGCATGCCCCTTAAATGAACCGACATCACCAACAGTTTTGGCTACATCAATATTAATTTTCTTTCCTTCAGCTACTTCCACATTTAATGGCGTAACAGATATTTGCTCACCATATACTGAAGGATTAGAAATCATACCTTGCCCAATACCGCCATTCTTCGCAGACAAAGTTAAATTTCCGCTTGAATCAATATTTACTTGACTTCCGCCAAGAATGTCACCGGTGTTTGTAAATAAACTAATATCACCAATTCCAGAAATACCATTTAAAGTAGCAGTAGTATCAATAATACCTCCGTCTAAGAAGTAGATACCATTTCCAGCACTAATTACAACATCTCCGGTAGAATATATTTTTCCGTCGATATTTACTATCGCATTTCCTGAAGCAACAGCGCTTTCCAGATCCCCAATTTGTAAATTAAGAGTATTAATATCTGCACCCGCAGCCCCTAATTTATTTACTAATCCGCTATATGCACTACCTGATGGTGTAATTACTTGCAAACCTCCAACATTCAAAACCCCACCGGCACCAATTGCCATGCCTTCCGGAGAAATAAACATTGCATTAGCTGGCAAATTACCAGCCTTAAACGCATTTAATGTACCATTGATATTAATACGAGAATCCACCATGTTAATATATCTGTCAGCGCCCAACATATTTGCCGTATGCCCAGCCCCAACATTTAATTTGCCAAAATGGTTTACCCCTGTGCCATCTTTAATAAAGCCGGAGGTTATATTTGTAATATTTTGCCCGTTAGGAGTGATAGTCATAGCTCCACCTACGGCGCTATTTCCTTTAGTAATCTCCGTTGGCATTGAAACAGCTACAGAACCTGACTGCATTAAAAGAAAACTCATTAATGCCCCTAATGCTGTTCCCTTCTTGATTCTCGCGATTAAAACTTCCGTTTTCATAATACACCTATAATAACTTTAATATACTTATTTTAAGTATAAAAAACGGATTTTTTTTCTAAAACTTTATAATCTGAGAGAATATTTTTACATTTCTCAACAATTATTTTCTGACAAGAAATTATAAAGATTCTTTATTGTTTTTATCACGAATAAGTCTGGTTAAATCAGGTCTTGTTGCTAATTCAAAATGGAAACGGCAAGATTTGTCTTTAAGCTCGTAAGCAGTGTTAACAAGTCCGAAGCCCCAATACAAACGAGCCATAATTTCATCAGACATATTTATTCTCAAACCTGCACCGGTACCAACCAAGAACTGAGAACTTGGTAAACCACCGCTTGTATCTGAGAAAATACCACCGTGATCAACAAATACTGCAAATTTTACCATTTCTCTCGGATGAATATAACCAATTTTTTCTCCGCCTATACGTTTTGGCAAAAATGGAATAGGCGTAATCAATTCAGCATTGGTACTATATCCGGAACGTCCGATTAAAACCCCTTCAGAATAACCTCTGATACTGGACATACCACCTGTTTGATATTGTTCAATCCAAGGTAATTTATCAGTTGGAGACCATTGTCCTGCTACACGAAATTCACCGATAATACCATGCCCGAAATCGTGCAATCTTGTCCCCATACCTTCATACTTGAAAAAGGCTCTGTTTAAACCATCTGAATCAAAATACCCAACGTTAGCATAATGACCGGTCAACCAAATACCTTTTTCTGTATCCCAACGTCCATTAATCCCCTGAGTAACAGAATAGCTTTGAGTATCATATAATTTTATACTACTTGCTTCTGTTGATGTAAATTTAGCACCTGCTGCCGTATATGAGTTCAAATTCATACGAGGTTTTTGCATCAACGGATGTGTCACATAACCTGTATACGCAAACGTTTTACCATTTATATTGAAATCTTTAAATGGGCCACTAGAAACTTTAACATGGTTAAATGAGAAATTACCGCCAACTCGAGTACCTTTATCATTTATAGGTGCATTATAGTCAGCAAATGCAACTTGTGAACTTTTACCAAAATAACCACCGGCTGCAAACTTGTCACGAATTCCAAACAAACTGTCAGCAGAAAGAATTGCCCCGCCTCTTAACACACCGATATTTTCACGCCCCATATTATCAAACACACCTGTAATATGGAATGGGAATTTATCATCTGTTGTAACTTGTACATCAGTAGTTCCAACTTCTTCACCAGGTTTAATTTTTACGTTAAGTTTAACATCGTTATTATTATTAAAATTAACAATTTGTTTTTCTAATGCTCGAAGCTTAAACAAATCGCCTTCTTTTGTTTCTATTCTGTTCGTTATATATGAAGTTCGTGTCCACTTGTTATTATCTACGGTAATTTTACCTACCCTGCCTTCATATAACCCCATTCTTAATATGCCATCATTTACGTTTTGCTCCGGCAAATATGCTCTTGATGTAAAATAATCTGCATTAACATATGCTTTAGAAATTGCATCAATTACTTTGTTTAGCTCATCTACAGTTAATGTTTTTCCTATTAAAGGCGCTGCAAATTGTTGTAACTCTTCATCCGTAAAAACTGCTGATTTTGGAAATACAACTTTCTTAATTGGAACGTAAACCTTATTTTCATATATTTGACCCGTCAATGCACCGGCATTTTCTATTTGACGAATTTTTTCGTTTATTTGTTCCTGAGCTTGAGAACCTACTTCTTGGTTTCTATTGTGTTTTTCATAACTTTCATTGATTTGATGTGGCGCAAATCTTTCAAAAGAACTTTGCTGTATTCTTTGCATCTCTTGCGTAGAAGCAGGTCCATATGCCTCAATTGCACCTACTTTAAACGGTATTGTTGTCGCTAACGCTATTAATGTTATTTGAAATATCTTTTTCATAATTTTCCTATTTTATTTGTAACCACATTTTCCTTTACAAATAAACCTAATTTTAAGTCTATCATACTATAAGAAATCAATTAATGCATAATAGAATTAGAGTAGATTTTTGCACAGATTTATAAAATCATGAAAATTTTAATTTTTGCTAAAAGTTTTTTCTAAAGGAAAAAACAAAAACAAAAATCTACAACTATTTTATATCATGTGTTTTCAAGGTGAAAAGTCTATATCTATATTAAAAGTTTCTTCCTTTTTGTTTTTAAAATCTAACCCAAATTTATAACGACAAATTATCTTTTATCTTTAAAAGAATACATATTTTCTTTACATTTTTTAACACTAAGCTTCCCAATACTATTTAATAAAACACCAAATATGATATCCTGTTTCTAGCATAGGAGCCTTTTATGAAAAAAATATTATTAGGTTTAATTTTATTTAGTACAATTACAACATCCGCCTTTTCTATAGAAACAAGAAATATCGGAGTAGGAATAAACATAGTAAAAGACCCTTACAACAAAAAAACTATTGTTTATTCAACACTTGCAGACTCACCTGCCTCTGTAATCCCTGTCAGTTCTGAAATAATATCCATTAACAACAAAAAAACAAAACATTTATCCTTTGAAGAAATAATTACTCTTCTTAAAGGCGAGGAAAATACTCAAGTCATAATACTAACTAAAGACCCACAAAATAAAAAACAAACTTACATCTTAACCAGAAAAAAATTAAATATACCAAAACCGCAAACAGACAAAAGATTTGAAACTCATTGGCAACAAGTTATCCCTGAAGAATACGCTTATGAATCAATAGATCCGTCAAGAATTCAAAACAAACTCAGCTCATCATATATGAAAAATAAAGGTTATAAATTAATATATTGGCAAAAAAGAAAACTTTCTTTTACCAAAGGATATAATGCTTGTCTTACATACCCAAAAACAGAACAAAATTCCTGCCTGATGAATCTTGTTAACAGAGAAATTTCCCGTACAAACGAAGAAAAAAGCATAGAAGTTCAACAAGAAATATTAAGACAACAAAAACAAATAAACTACCAATTATATGATATTGACTCCCGCTTAAGATATCAAAATATACCAATTTATAATAATTTGAGATAATAAAACAAAAAAATACTCTTCAGGTAACAATATTAGAACCCTTACCGAACATTTCTATAGTGTCACAAACAGATTTTTTGAACTGACAATCCTCCAAAACCTCATCACTCCAAGAATAGTGGTGGAAGAAAATCTCACTTCACCGTATATTGGAGAAAGGAAAACCCTAATCAATTGCAATTTTAATAGGCTTTAAATGTTTAAATTTATCATAGACAGTAGTGAAAATAAATTCAGCATGGCAGATGATTTTTTAAAAGAGGGCTTGAAATTTATTCAAACATAGTTTATAATGAGAAATGTAAGAAGAATAACGGAGGTATTTTTTATGCACTTTGATAGTTACATTGTTAGTGAAACTAAAACCTCTCTTTCTATGCCTTTGTTAGGCTCTCAGGCCTGCCCCCCCCCCGGAAACTAAAGCATAGCAAGGGTTTTGAGCGTTTTGCTTTCACACTTGCGGAAACTCTTATTACTTTAACAATAATCGGTGTTGTTGCGGCTTTAACTATACCAACTCTTATGAATAAATACACTAAACATACTTATGTTGTTGGACTTAAAAAAGCTTATTCACAACTTCAAAATGCTATGAAAATGATTCCCATAACTGAAGGTTGCTCCGCAGGTGATTATGATTGTGCGTATAATTCTTCTACTCATTCTGATCCGGATAGAATAACCAAATTACTGTCAAAACAATTTAAAACAACTCAAGTTTGTTATACTTCGGACATATCAAAACCCCAATGTTCTTTTGTTCAAGAAGACAGAAAATCAGCAGGTTTTAAAACAAATGACGGAATGACATTTACATCTTCCAGCGGTTGGGGAAATCTTTCTGTTGATGTAAATGGCGAAAAAGGCCCAAATGTATACGGACGAGATAAATTCATTTTTGAGGTTCTCATGAGTAGTAATCATATGTTTTTATCGGCAGATAAAGTCGAACATGTGGGAAAAATTATTCCTGCAGGTTCTATGTTAGGAAATGATTTATTTGGAAATTCTGCAATGATATTTGTTTATTGGAAAGACAACCTATCATCCAGTAATCCTTTGGTAGGGGATAGATATGCCTGTATAACAAAAAATATAGGATCCGTGTCTGGTGGAGAAAATTGTGCAGGTCGAGTTCTCGAAGAAGATGCGATGAATTATTAATTTGAAATTTTAAAGAAACAAAAAGCCACCTTATAGGTGGCTTTTTTTAATGGTACCCCGGATTGGACTCGAACCAACGACGCCTTCCTTAGGACGGAAGCGCTCTATCCAACTGAGCTACCGAGGCATTTACTATTTATTTTTCATCCTTTGCCTCAGTTGGATAGAGCGCACGCGCTTTTTCTTTTCTGCCGGCGGAACTTCCCTTCATTCCACCCTCTACCCTTTGCACTTCTGCCGGCTGGCAACT
>JAZTXF010000028.1:0-4946 GCA_045636305.1 Candidatus Gastranaerophilaceae bacterium
ATAAACAAATTTACACCTTATTGGAAAAATAAAACCAATTAAAAAGACCCCTCAATAGAGAGGTCTTTTTGTAGTTGTTGTTTTTTAAACCGTTACTAAAGCTTTAACTTCATTACGTTTAACTTTTCTTGTTGTTGTTCTTGGTAGTGGTTCTTTTTTAATAATAACAGAGCTTGGTCGTTTATATTGAGTAAGTTGAGTTGATAATATTTTAATATCATCTCTAATCAATTTTTCGACTTCTTCTTCAGAATATTCTTTATAAAGATGTTCTTTAGGAACAACGATTGCAACAACTTCTTCTTGTCCATCTTTTGCGCCAAAAGAACGATTTAGCCCCATAACACAGGTTTCAGCCAAGTATTCACTTTTTTCAAGTACAGCTTCAACTTCTTCAGGGAATACTTTTTTACCACCTGCGAGAACTATCATATTTTTAATTCTGCCTGTGATGTAAATATGTCCGTCTTTATCGATTTTAGCTATATCTCCCGTATGCAACCAGCCATCTTCATCTATAACTTCTGCGGTCAATTCAGGCTGATTGTGATAACCTTTCATAACAGAAGGCCCTTTAAGTTGAAGTTCGCCTGTTTGTTCATCAATACGAGCTTCAAAGTGTTTAAGCGGACGACCTACAGAAGCGAGAACAGAGCGTTTGTCTGTATTAACGGAAACAACAGGACTTGTTTCTGAAAGGCCGTAACCTTGGTATACTTTAATACCAATTCTTTCAAAGAAGTTTCCAACATTAATATCTAGTGGCGCACCACCTGAAATACATCCCATAAAATGTCCACCAAATTTATTGTGGATTTTTTTGAACATTATTTTTTTGATTCCATATGATGGAATAAATTTGGCAATATGGAACATTATTTTAAATAATATTTGTACAAGTTTTGGTGCGTTTTTGAGTTCAGTTTCAATACCTGTTTTTAATAATTTTAAAAACGCAGGCACAACAATCATAAATTCTACTTTTTTTTCAGTCATAATACCCAAAATATCTTTTGGTTTAAGGCTTTGAGTATAATATACAGAAAAACCGTAGTTTAAGAAGGTGCAAAAACCAACAGTCATTTCAAAAAGGTGGTTCATAGGAAGAATTGAAAGAACAGTTACTTTTTTATCTCCTAAAATTTCTTGTAATGCATATCCTAAATCTTCAAGTTGACTTGTTATATTATTATAAGAAATTTCAACACCTTTTGGTTTTCCTGTTGTTCCTGATGTATAAATAATTAATGCAGTAGATTTAGAGCTTCTTCTTCTCCATTTTGCATTATATTTGTCAGGTAATTCATAAATATTTATTGTATTTTCGGTTTTTGAATACTGATCAAGAACGAAAATATGTTTTATTGTTGGTATTTCATTTTTCAAAGCCAAGGCTGTTTCTAAATAATACTGAGATGTGAAAATAACAGTCGGTAATGCATCTGATAAAATAGAATTTAACTCATATTTTGTTAATTTAACATCTAAAGGTACTACGGTTAAGCCGGATAAAACTGAGGCAAATACAGCAGCGCCGTATTCAGGTTTTGATTCAGATAGTATTGCAGCTCTTTCGCCTTTAGGTATATCTAATTCTTCAATAATAAATCTCGCAACTTTTCTTGATAGTTGGCCTATCCCTTTGTAAGAAAATTCTTTCCATCCGAAGTTATCTTTTGTGCCTAATGCAACTCTACTTTCGTAGTCATAAGTTTTATCTTCTAATAAAGACAAAACATCCCGTCTTCTTTTTAATTTCATTTTCTTCCCCATTAATCTTTAACCATACTTAGCAAAATATATTTATTATACATTTTACTAGAATATTTTAAAATGTAAATGTTTTAATAAATAGTTATATAAAAACTTTTAAAAACTTAATACAATTTTTGACATAAAACATTTTTTTTGTTAATCTGTCTCTGATTAGACTAGGTCTTAAAAGAAGAGAGTGATTAAACGGAGTATGAAAATGAAAAAATTATTAGCAGTTATGCTGTCTTTACTCATTTTTTCTATGAACATGGGTACAGCATACGCAATCCAAACTGCAAAGGTAGCGCCTAAACTTCAGGCTGCACCAAATGCAAGAACGATTGACTTGGCTTTTGTTTTTGACGGTCCTTCAGATAAAAATGAAGAGATCTTAAAAACCTTCCAAGGAACAATTACAAAATCTTTGTTACCTGATTACAAGGCATCTTTTCCTAAAGATTTGATTTTTGTAGGTGACTGGACAGAAAAAGGTGTAGCAGCAGTATCTGAAAAAGCGCTAACATCTAAAGCTACAATGGTAATTTCTATGGGTTATATGACAAGTAATTACTATTCAGCAAGAAAAAACAACAATAAATTTGTTGTAACAATTGACCAATATGGTCTTAGAGATTTGGGCGGAGATTTCTTCAACCCAATCCAACAATATGTAAAAGATTTCGTTTTGTTTAAAAAGTTAGTTCCAACTGTGCACAAAACTGCTATTTTGATGAACGAAAACTTCTATAAAACTCAGAAAAATTGGCATGGTATGATTGAGAAAAAGCTTAAAGAAAAAGGCTGTGATTTAGAGTTTGTTGTCGTTCCAGTAAATTCTAATATAAAAGCTTCTTTGGCTAAATTACCATCAGATGTTGATTCTGTATTTGTTACACCATTGTTTAATTTAAAAGTTGAAGAACGCAGAGAGTTGTACAACGCACTCAATGCTAAAAAGCTTCCTACTTTTTCAGGTATTGGGAAAGAAGATGTTGAGCTTGGAGCTTTGTTAGGTACATCAACAAGAGATTTAGATAAAAAACTTGCAGAAGCAACATCATTCAATATTCATGGTGTATTGCACGGAAATAAAGTTAAAACAGAAAAAATAGCTTTCTTTGATGATGAAATTATTTTCTATAATTCAGACACAGGTGAGGCTTTAGGTTATGCAGCGCCTTTAAGATTGCTTAATAACTGTGTGATTATTTCGCACAAACCGGTTCCAAAATATGACTTAACATATATTATGAATACTTTGGAAGCGCAAAACTTAGATATTGCAAGAAAACAACAATTAGTAAATGCTGCTCGTAGAGCAACTACTTCTGCATATTTAAAATATTTGCCAACGTTAAGATTAGACCTAGGACACCAATCATATAACGATGCTTATGCGTATTCTTATTCAGATGTTCCAACACGTGTAGGTCAATTTGTTGTGGGTATGGATCAGATGATTTATGCTCCTGATTTGGTTACTAATATCATTGTTAAACATAAAAAATTAAACTTTGATAAAGCTCAAAAAGTTCTTACTGAAGCAACAATGGGACACGAAATTGGTAATCTATACATTGATACTTTGATTTTTGAAAATATGATTAAAGTACAAGAAGAATACTTGCAAGAAACTAGAGAAAATTTAGCTATTGCTAAAGTTCGTATGCAAGCAGGAAGATGCGGAACAGAAGAAGTTCTTCGTTGGGCTGGTGAAGTTAGTGAAGCAGAAAAGAAATTATTGCATATGCAAGCTGACTATAAAAACGTTAAAATTCATATAAACAAAATTCTTTTTAAAGACCAAAAAGAAAACTTTGAATTGAATCCTTTAACAGCAAAAGACCCTGCGTTCTTTACTTCTGATTTACACATTATTGATCACGTAAGAACACCTGAAAAACTTGCTAAATTTACAGATATGTTAGTTGACCAAGTTATTTATATGTCACCGGAAACAACTAAGCTTAGAGCTGCTATTGCAATGAAAAAAGCTGAAATTTCAAATTATGCTCAAAAATTTGTAATGCCAAACGCTAAATTATCTTTAGAGTATGGTTCACAGTTTGATAGACATTTGCCATATGAAAGAATTGGTCATTTAGCAACAGCGAGTGCTGTAGCTATGGGCGGCAGCCCTTGGTTGAACCTTGACAGACAATCAACAAGAGTTATGGTTGCAGCTCAATGGAAACCTATTGAAGGCGGTACAAAAATAGCTGAAATTGCTAGATGTAAATCTGAATTGAATGAGCTTAACATGTATTTAGAACAAGTTAATACAGAGCTTGAAATGAATGTTAGAAGCGTTGTAAACAGAGCTATTGCTAAATACTTTATGATTGAAAAATCATACAAAGCTATGTTCGCAGAAGCTGAAAACTATCAATTGGTTAAAGCAAGATACCTTAAAGGTGAATCACCTATTAACCAATTAGTTGACGCGCAACATCTTTATACAAAAGCTAAGTTAGAAGCTTTAAACTCACAAAACGAATTCTTTAAAGAATTGTTATGGGTACAAAGAGGCTTAGTTGCAATGAATTGGACTAAAGCAAATGAAGATGCAAAAAAATGGATTAAAGCCATACCGGAAATATTACTGGCAGAACCTGATTTTTCTCTTTAATGCTTTAGAGATAGAAAGAAAAAAGACCGACTTTTAAAAAGTCGGTCTTTTTGTTG
The DNA here is from genome assembly GCA_045636305.1 of Candidatus Gastranaerophilaceae bacterium. Classification (GTDB taxonomy): domain Bacteria; phylum Cyanobacteriota; class Vampirovibrionia; order Gastranaerophilales; family Gastranaerophilaceae; genus RGIG2134. Next base: position 4,441 of record JAZTXF010000028.1, read on the forward strand.
ATTAAGTTTTAAATTGCAATTTAATAATTCATTGCATCTTCTTCTAGAACGCGACCTGCACAAATATCTGAGCTATATTTGTTTTTGTTTACTTTTTCAGTTGTACAAGAGTTATTATTTCGCCAATAATTAGTATTATAACCTGAATATACTTCATCTAATTTTGAGCCGGTAGGTATTAGAGTTCCTTGTTTTATATCATTTTTGTTTTCTAGAGCTATTTGAAACTCAAAGATATCTCTACCTACAATATTTGGACCTTTAGAGCCATTTATATCAACTACTGTATAGTTGGCATAAGAACCAAATATTGTTCCATCATTAGTAATAAAACAAGGCATTTTGCCTTCACCTCTTGTATTCTCAACACATTTATCATTATCAAATTCCAAAATGATTTCTTGTGTTTTAAATTGTTTAGACAGTAGATAGGTTGCTTTGTATGTTCCATTTCCTCCAAAATCCATTCCATCAATATTTGTAGCTTTTCCTGCTTTTTCATGCCA
>JAZTXF010000029.1:0-5386 GCA_045636305.1 Candidatus Gastranaerophilaceae bacterium
GCATAGCAAGGGTTTTAAAGGATTTACACTTGCAGAAACCTTAATTACACTCACAATTATCGGTGTTATTGCTGCTTTAACTGTTCCTACTTTATTAAATAAATACACTAAGCATACTTATGTTGTTGGGCTTAAAAAAGCCTACTCTCAACTTCAAAATGCTTGGAAAATGATTCCTATCGCTGAAGGGTGCTCGGCTGGTGACTATGATTGTGCCGGTATAATTGCAACAAATGGCGGTTATAATCCTTCTGATGGTTCATATACAACAAATCAAACCGTTACCAATATTGATGGACAAGAATTTAATAACAGAGCATATAGAAAAAATGCATATTTACTGGCCAAACAATTCAAAACAAAAGAAATTTGTTTAGACGAAAATGCTGAAAAATGCATAAAATACTCATATTTATATGATAATACAAATCCGTACGGTGTAAAATTACAATCATATTTTCAAACTATAGATGGAATGACTTGGTCTGCATATATACATGGTGGATCTGGCAGAGATTTAGCTGAATATGTAATTGTTGACATAAATGGTTTCAAAGGACCAAATAAAGTAGGAAGGGATCTTTTTGGTTTTGCACAAATAGATGGAATATTTTATCCAATTGGCTCAAAAAAAACACACAATACATACGGTAGCGCATATCCTAAAAGTGAAACCTGCACATCCAACAATCTCATTCTATCCTGTACCGGCCGAGTTCTTGAAGAAGATGCGATGAATTATTAATAAAAAAACAATAAAAAGCCACCTTTTACGGGTGGCTTTTTATTATGCAAAATAATATTATGATTTCATTTTTTCAATTATAGATGTAGTTGATTTACCTTCTACAAAGCTTATAAACTCAATTCGTCCGCCATTTTCCATAATAGTTTTAGCCTCAGGCAGAGTTTCTACGGTATAATCAGCACCTTTTGTATGAACATCAGGCTTGATTTCCGCTATAAGACTTTGAGGTGAATCTTCATCAAACAGAACAACAAAATCTACACAATCCAAAGCACACAATATTTCCGCTCGATCGTTTTCGTTATTAACAGGACGTGTCGGACCTTTTATTGAGCGCACGGACTGATCACTATTCAACATTACAAGCGAATAATCAGCAAATGTTTTTGTTTTTTGCAAGTATCTAACATGCCCGACGTGCAAAATATCAAAACAGCCGTTCGTTGTTACAACAGTTTTCCCTTCTTTTCGCAAGTCTTTTAAAAAACTTACAACATCTTTTCTATCTATAACTTTGCCCATTATTTTGTTGTGCCTTTCTTTAGTGTTTCTTGAACTTCTTCTGATGCTCTTTCTTTTATTTTCTTTTGAATATTGGCAGGATCATAATCCGGATTAGTAAACACTATATTGGCTTCATTTTTAAGCTTAGTCACATGTTTTTCCAAAGCCTCGACTTTTTCTTTGTTTTCCAAGAAAGCTTTAATATTGTCTTTAACCTTATCAAAACTTTCAACGCCTGCTTCTTGTCTATCTGTCACCATAATAATATGATATCCGAAAGGAGAAACAACTATATCAGAGATAGTACTTGGTTTTTGAGAAAAAGCAGCTTTTGAAAATTCATCAACCATTTGTTCCTTTGTAAAGTAGCCCAAATCTCCGCCTTCACGAGCACTTCCAGGATCATCAGAATTTTCTTTTGCTATTTTCGCAAACTGTGTTGGGTCTTTTTTAACTTCATCTAACAATTTTTTAGCTCTATCATATTTTACTGCCAAATCAGCTTTAACTTTTGCCTCTATTTCAGCAGGCGTTAAGTTTTTATTAGCCTCGTCTGCAGTTATAACTGTTTTTATCTCATCTTTATTAGCAGCCACTAAAATATGAGAAGCTTTAACTCTTGCGCCATGTTTGAACGTATCAATATTAGATTTGTAGAACTTTTCAGCATCTTTATCTGATATTCTTACAGGTCTTACTATTTCAATTAACTTTTTAACTTTAACCTCTTCTTCCAAATCTTTTTTAAATTCACTTGCACTCAAGCCGTTTTGTTTAAGAATTTCATTAAATTTTTCTTTGCTACCTATTTGATCGATAATTGTTTTTAACTCTTTATCAACATCCTCTGAAGTAACTTTAATCCTATTCTTTTTAATATCTTGGTCAATTAATTTTTTAACTATCAACTCATTTACAACTCTATCCCTAAGTATCATATTAAGCATACTATTTGGGTCTTCTTTTAAGTTAATACCAAGCTGCAACATCATAGGATTTTTGCTAACTTGTTCAAAAGATTTATCAAATTCCGCTTGAGTTACAGGCTCTTCATTAATAGTAAAAATAGCGTTTTTATTAGCCACACAACCGCATAACAACGTAACGGACAAAGCTAATGTTGAAAGTGTTTTTAAAGTTCTCATTTTTGCCTCTTTCTATTGTACAAACTTTCCTCTAAGTATTATAATCATATCTTAATTTAGAAATATAGTAAAATAAATCAGTCAATATACTATAAATTTCTTCAAAATTCAAATACGTAGTATTTAAAAGCAAGATAGAGCGCCCATCTTGGCAAGTTGCCGGCGCATCTGTGTATTTAATATATTTAACACTATCTTTGCTAAGTTTAGAACGAATCATTGACCATTCTGCACGCTGATACGGAGTATAAATTCTAATATTATCGATAGTTTCTCTTACTATAGGGATTTTTGCTTCACTTGCTAAAACTCTTAACCTTACAAGCTTTGATAAATTATCAACTTCTTTAGGCAACTTAGAAAATCTATCCTTCCATTGCGCCAAAATTAAATCCAATTCACTTGTAGACTTAACATCAGAAAGCCTTTTATATTCAATGATTTTTTGTTCTTTTGAACCTACCCACTCATCAGGAATGAATGCTGTAACATTTATATCAATAATACTATTACAAACCTCTTCAACTTTTTCTCCCCTTACTTCCTGAACTGCTTCCTCTAACAACTGACAATAAGTGTCAAAACCAACATTCACCATATGTCCATGTTGTTTTGTACCTAAAATATTTCCAACTCCCCGAATTTCAATATCTCTTAATGCTATTTGATACCCACTACCTAATGTTGTAAAACTTTTTATTGCCTCTAAACGAGATAAGGCGTCTTGTGTAAGTCTATTTCTGTCACGATAAAAGCAATAGCAATATGCTTGCCTGTCTGAACGCCCAACACGACCACGAATTTGATACAACTGAGCTAAACCTAATTTATGCGCATCATAAATTAACATTGTATTTGCATTTGAAATATCAAGTCCTGATTCAATTATAGTTGTACACAAAAGAACATCATACTTATGTTCTTCAAACTCAACCATAATATTCTCTAACTCTTTCTCATCCATTTGCCCATGAGCTACAGCAATTCTTAAATTAGGAATTAAATTTCGCAATCCTGCTGCAAACTCATATATTGTTTCCACCCTATTGTAAAGGAAAAATACCTGTCCATCTCTATCTAACTCGTGCAAAATAGCATTTTTTACCGTATTTTCATCAAAATTTCCTACATAAGTTTTTATTGGCAACCTGTTTTTGGGTGGAGTATTAATTACAGACATATCCTTAATTCCAGATAAAGACATATAAAGAGTTCTTGGGATTGGAGTTGCTGACATTGAAAGAATATCAATATTTTTACGCATCATTTTTAATTGTTCTTTGTGTTTTACTCCAAAACGATGCTCTTCATCTACAACCAAAAGTCCTAAATCCTTAAACAAAATGTCCTTTTGTAAAAGTCTATGCGTTCCGACGACAACATCAACCTCACCCAAGGCAAGTTTTCTGACCGTTTCCTTTTGCTCTTTAGCTGTTCTAAAACGAGATAAAAGCTCAACTTTTATAGGAAAAGGTTTAAAACGTTCTGCCAATGTTTGAAAATGTTGTAATGCCAAAATTGTTGTCGGAACAACAACAGCAGCTTGTTTTCCACTCATAACAGCTTTAAATACTGCTCGTAGTGCAACTTCAGTTTTTCCAAAGCCGACATCCCCACAAATCAATCTATCCATAGGCTTATCTGATTCCATATCTGACTTTGTCTGTTCTATAGCCTTCATTTGATCAGGGGTTTCAGTGTATTCAAAAGCCTCTTCCATTTCATACTGCCAAATTGTGTCGGGTTCAAACTCAATTCCCTTTGAAGCCTGCCTTTTTGCGTATAGTCTCAAAAGCTCTTCAGCTACATCTTCGACCGCTTTTTTAACTTTTGATTTTATTACGTTCCAATCATTTCCGCCCATTTTTGATAAGCGTGGAGCTTGAGCTGCCGAACCACGATAACGAGCAAGCATATTGATTTGCTCTGCAGGAATATGCAACCTGTCACCATTTTGATATTCTATGCTTAAATAATCTTTTAATTGCCCGTCTATTTCTTGTTTTGAAAGTCCTAAATAACGTCCGATTCCATGAATATGATGAACAACATATTCTCCTTCTTTTATATCATTAACGCTCTCTAAAAACTCTTGTTTTTCCTTATTGTAACTGCGTTTTGAGGTTGTTATATCTTTAGATTTTTTATTAAACAGCTCTTTATCCGTTAATACGCAAAGTTTCAACTCTTCAACAACAGAACCGCCACAAGCAATATTAGGAGTAAAAAACACTGAATTATCTGACCTAAACTCATCAGAATATAAAATTTCAAAATCTCTTAAAATCTCTTCTACTCTTGATTTATAATCAGTCGCTATAACAACCTTGTACCCTAATTTTTTTTGTTCTTCTATATACTCTGCAATTCTAAAAACATCACTTGCGAGACTTGGAACCAAATTGCTTTGAAATTCAATAATATCAATATTCTCGGAGTCTATAAAGTTGTCAAACGAGATTTTATGCAATTTTGCAACTACCTGCACAAACTCCTCGCTTTTAACGTGGTTAGGCGCTTTCAAGGTCGGGACAATTCCTTCTCCAACCATTTTTAAATAATTTTTCGTATAATTTTCATCAAGTTGCGCCAATCGAGAATAAATTTCTGAACTTTCGTCAAATATTACAACCCAATCGGAGTCTAAAAAACCAGCGAAACAGACTGTATCGGGATTTAACAGACATTGAAAATACTCAATACCCTCAAAATATTTTTCATTTTCATATTTTTCAAAAATTTCCTGCCCCAAAGATTTGAAAATACTTTCAACATTTTCATCTAAAATAAATTTATAAAGTGGTAAAATCTCAACTTGTTTAACTTTTTCAAAACTTCTTTGATTTGTCGGGTCAAAATATCTAATATCTGTAACCGTATCACCCCAAAGCTCAACTCTGACAGGACACTTGGCCACACTATAAATATCAACAATATCCCCACGTATTGAAAATTCACCAACATCAACAACCATTGTTGAACGCTTATA
>JAZTXF010000030.1:0-27921 GCA_045636305.1 Candidatus Gastranaerophilaceae bacterium
TCTTCTGTTGAATATTTTTTAGCTAATTCTAACGCTTCATCAATAACAACTTTATCAGGTGCATCTTTAACATAAAGAAGCTCTGCAATTGCGATTCTTAGTAGGTCTTTGTCCATTTTAACAAGTCTTGAAAAATCCCAACCAATAGCATACTCTTTGATATATCCATCAATTTCTGCATTATGAGTTTTATATTCTTCTGCTATTTTTAAAGTAAAGTCTTTTACTTCGCTTTTTTCTTCAAGTGTTGTCATTTCAGCAATTTCCAAAGCGACAAAAGCTTTTTCGGCAACCATAAGCATTTCATCGATTCTGCCTGACATATCAGAGGTCATAGGCAATGGAACAGGAATGTTAGAAACATCTATAGGTCTAGAAAGATTTTTTTCGTGATTCGCTTCATAGTCATCAATGAATTCTTTCATTTCGACTAAATGTCCAACTGCAATTTTTAAATCCTCAGATGCATTGTTCGTCAAAGTTCTAACAGATTTAAGAATAATATCTTCAAATTCTTTTGTTTTATATTTTGAAATTTCTTTATCAAATTGAGAAAATAGTATAAGAGCTAATTCTCTAGCTGCAGTTCTTGCTTGCATATTTTAAATCCTTATTACATATTAGTTTATACTAACAATTAAGACACAAAAAAAATTTTTTGAAAAGAGAAATTTTAGATATGATTTGCCATATAAAATATAAAACAATAAATAGGGATTAAATCAATAATTCATTTTCCAACCATCTTTTTGAATTTTTCCACCACATTTTAAACCAACGCCTCCCGGAACACAATCATCTGGATTATCAAAGCCATATAAAACAGGAACTTTTTTTGTTGTATATTGAACAGCAAAAAATATATCTCGTCCGATTGTATTTGGCGCACTCATACCATTTAAATCAATAAAAAACATTCTTGACATTTTAGCATGAATCATATCCCAGTTAGTTGCGCCTGGTCCTGCATATGCATGACTAAGACTAATTGCCATTCCATCAGGATACGTAAAAAGTGAACCGTATTGATGAGGCATAGAGCTTAATTTAAGAGGTGCTGTATTATAAGGTGGTGGCTCTCCATTTAAACTTGTATATGGATATATTTTAGTTCTTTTATTTGTAGCATATTTACAAGCAGGATACTCGTAATAGACATCACCATGTCCGCCAGGTATTTCACAAAGTTCCCCGCCACTACCATGTGCAAAAGCTTCACGCACTGAAGACATAAATCTCATCCATTCATCATAAGGTTTGCTATAAGTAACATAATAATTAACGTCTCCTATTTCTTTATCTATTACAACAGAGCCTGCAACAATGCGATTATATGCTTTACTAAGTTTTGTTGCAAATACTTGTTTTTGATATTTTGCATATAAAGTTGGAATAACTAAAACACTAACAACCCCAATAATAGTTAGTGTGATTAGTCCTTCAGCTAATGAAAAAGATCTTCTTTTCATTTAAGCTACCTCTTTAAAGTGCTTTTTTTATAATGTGCTTATTTTATCACAAGTGGAGCTTGTGGACAAGTGCTAATTGTAATTGGAAAATTGATAAATGAGCATAGAAACGCGTATTAAAATCGGTAATAAAATAAAAGAAATACGAATGCAAAAAGGTCTTTCTCGAGAAGAATTAGCTTTTCGTGCCGGTGTTTCAGGCTCTTATATCGGTATGATTGAACGTGCAGAATATGACTTTAAAATATCTAAATTAATAAATATTGCAAAAAGCCTTGATGTTTCTATCTCTGAGCTTGTAAGTGTATAAACTATTGTAAATACTGCTCTTCTTGCATTGCTATTGCTGAAATTTGATTTGTTTGGAACATAACTTTTTTGATTGGTCCTATTGTATCTTTTTCAACCAATTTGTTAGTTGCGGGCATTCTTAAATATGAAGAAAGTTCTTCATATAACTCTAATGGATTTTCAACATAAAGCACCAACGGAGCTGCATTTCCTTTTAAAAATACTAAAACAGATACTCTTGTTTTTATTTGTTGTTGTGATTGAAATGGTTGTGTCATTTTAAACTCCTTATAAATATTTTTCTAAAGCTTCTTTATTAAATACTTCAATGCTGTTATGTCCATGCATAAATACCAAACAGCTTAAAAGAGATTTAAACATGGAAAATTCAGGATATGATAGTTTTTTTCTTAAGTCATCAAAGTTATTTGCCAAAAATTCTGTAATCATAACCTTGTCTTTAAAAACTAAACTTGAAAAATAATCCAAGCCCTCTTTTGTCGCAATTCCTTCAAAATAAATAATGTCAGGCTGCTGAAACTCTATAAATCTCATTGCTTTATCTAAGTTGAATCCAATGTTTTCGTTTAACTCACATTGATTAACACTTGGTAAATCATATTTTGTAATTGATTCAATGGTCATAACATTTTTGTCACTTTCTCCAATTTCTGAAAGCATTGAATAAATAAAATGAGTTTTTCCGCTTAAATTGGAACCTCCGACTAAAATTACTCCGGGTTGAGAAAAAGCCTCTTTTAGCAATGTTAGTTGTGTAGAATCTAAGCTTAATTGTTCGAGTTTTCTCGGTGGTTTATAAATTTTTATAGCAATTCTTTCTCCTTGAATAATAGGAAAAGCAGAAACACTTGCAACTAAAGATAAATCATCAACTTTAAATGATAATTTTCCTAATTGTGGAATTTCCGAAACTTGTGGGTCTAAATTGGATAAAAATTTCAAACGCATAATAAACGGAGAAACCAATAATTCAGGAACAAATCCTTTTTGTAAGACTTCGCTGTTTGATTTAAAATTGACGCCCAAACCGTTAGCCCCGTGTTCAAAAAATAATTCGTGAACATTTTCTAAAATGGCTTGTTTTAATATAGAACGAATGATTTTTTGAATATGTTCTTCTGAAAGGTTTTCATTATGAATCTCGTCTCTCCAATCAAATTTTGGAGCGGAAGAATCTGTATAAATTTGTCCCACCGTATGTTCTGTTTTATAATATTCCTCAATTTTTTTAAGAACGGAATTTTCAGAAGAAATTACGGGTTCTATTTCATAGTCAACTTTTTCTAAAATCTTTTCAATAGCAAACAAGTCCAAAGGGTCAGCCATTGCTACAGTCAAAACATTTTCTATTTTGAACAACGGAATAATTTTATATTTTTTTGCATCGTTGAAACTTATTAATTCCAAACAGCGGGTATCTAAAGCATAGTCTTCCAAATTAACATAAGGAATATGCAATTTTGACTCTAAAAATTTTAAAAGTTCATCTTCTTTTATAATTCCAAGATTAATTAAAATTTGTCCCAAGTTAATGTTTTGAGCAGAAGCCAGCTCTTGAGCTTTTTCTATCATTTCATATGAAACAATGTTATCTCTTACAAGGTCATATTTTAATTTTTCTAAAGTCTTATTGCTTAAAGTTTCCATAATTAATCCAAATATTTTTTCACTGCATTCAGAATATCTTCTAATTCAAATGGTTTTGAAATATATTCATTAACACCTGTTTCTTCACCAATTAATTTGTCTTGTTCTTGAGAACGCGCCGTAACCATTATTATAGGAATATCTTTATATTTTTTATCATATTTTAAAAGGCGAGAAATCTTATAACCATTGATTTTTGGCATCATGACGTCCAGTATAATTAAATCGGGCATAATTTCTTTAGCAAAATTTAACCCATCTTCTCCGTTGTATGCGCAAAAACACTCGTAGCCATTTGCTTCGAGGATAAATTTTAAAGTTTCCACTATATCTTGTTCATCATCAACTATTAATATTTTCTTATTTTCCGGCATATTTTTCACCTAATTTTTAACTTCAACTATTTCTTTGTTTAATTTTTGTATTAATTTTTCAATCGATGCTTCATCATCAGGATAAAGAACCTTTGAAAACACTATATCACATTTTTCATACTTTGGCTCTGAGTTAACAATTCCATCAATTTTTTTGCCCACAAAATTTAGCGCAAACCTATCCATTTGCATTATTGAGTAATAAAGTGTTTTTTCTTCCTGTGTTTCTGTAAAATATTCTTTGACATTAGCGGATTTTCGAATAATGTTTAGTTCGTTTTTGATTAAGTCATCTATAAATGAATTTTTACCAATTTTCTTTTCTCTGATTTTAACTAATCCCAGAGTATAATTGTTTGTGTTAGCAACTGCAATTTGTTTTTCCAGTTCGGAATTTAATATTTCCATATCATCCAAAACAGGTATTGCAAAAGAAAATTTTGACCCCTGATTAACAATACTTTCTACCCAAATACAGCCTTTATGTGCGTCTACAAGCTGTTTTGCAATAGGTAACCCAAGCCCTGTTCCGCCAACTTTTCTTGATAACGAACTTTCAATTTGTTGAAATTTGTCAAAAACTTTTTCTAAATTTTCTTCTTCTATACCAATGCCGGAATCCTTTACTGATACGACAATATAATCCCTGTTTTGTTCTATGTTTGCTCTATTAATCAAATTGCCTTTTTGCAATTTGACGGATAATATTATATTTCCATTTTCAGGAGTGAATTTTATTGCATTTGACAAGAAATTTGTAACAACTTGTTCTATACGTAAAGTATCAATAAAAACTTTAGGCAATTCTTCTTCCTTGATTAACTCAAAGGATATATTTTTCTCTTTTATAAGATTTTCTAATGCATTTTTTGCCGATTCAACTGGCGTAATTATGTCTGATTTTTCAAAACTGAACTTCATTTTTCCGGCTTCTATTTTAGATAAGTCCAAAAGATCGTTAATTATTCCTTTGAGTCTTAAAACATTTCTTTCCGCCAACCCTAGGAATTTGTTCATTGTCGGAGTTGTTTCTCCTGCGGCTCCGCCTTTTAAAATGCCTAATGAGTTCTTAATTGCGGTTAGTGGTGTTCTTAGCTCGTGAGATACAATAGAAATAAACTCAGACTTCATTCTCTCCAGATTTTCCAATTTGATGTTAGTTTGTTTAATCTCTTCGTATAATGTAGCTGTCTCTAAAGGTATTGAAACTTGTTTTGAAAGAGTTTGAAAACAGGTTGCGTCTTCACTCTTAAACTCTTCTTCTCTAAAAACTTCTATAATACCTAAAAACTTTTCGCCGACGGTAATAGGGGCAAACATGTTGTCATAATTAAACACCGGCAAATCATACTCAATATAAGGATGTTTAATCCGTCGTTCAACGCTGATGTTTTCAGGATTAATAATATAAGGCATTTGTTTTTTATCAAACAATGACTTATAAGAAAGCAATGCTCTCAGTTTAACTGCTTGTTCAAATCTTTCAGACAAAGGATGCAATGAATTTATAATAAGTTTTACCTCTTGAGTTTCATCAAACAAAAGGATATAAGACATGTTAAAGCTTAAGCTTTTTTCTAATCCTTCCAACATAATATTTATTAGATTTTTTTTATCCAGTGATCCGGCAAAACGGGTGCTTGTATTATATAAAACATCCAATTGGTACAAGCTTTTAGCAAGGTCTGCGTTGTTTTTGGATAAAACTTCAAGCGAATTTTTCATTCTAATGGCTGACATAATAGTTGCGATTAGGATTTTTTCATTTAACGGTTCTGTTATATATGAAGTTGCGCTTTTTAATAAATCTTGGTTGTCGCAATTTTGAGGGAGCAAAAGCGAAAAGATAATATTATCTGTTTGAGTGTGCAGTTTTATTTTCTTTGCCAACATTGCAATATCTTGTGTTACAAAATTTGCATCCAATAATATCAAGTCAGGAAAGATTTGTGCTATTTTTTCAAAAATCTGTTCTTCTGATGTTTCTATTGCAATTTCTAATGAGTTCTTTTTTAAAATTTCCTCAATTAATGTTGCTTTTTCTATTTCACTCGTAATAAATAAAATCTTAGACATACAAATATTGTAGCATTAAGTTTTATATGGGCAGATTGTTTAAATTTTGTAATATTTAAATATTTTTTGAAAAACATTATCAAAACAAAAAGCGGATGCATAAGCACCCGCTTTTTGTATTTCTAACTTCGTTATACAGAAGCTGTAACTTTTGCTTCGCTGATAACTTTTTGCAATGCTTCAAGAGCATCAGCTGGAAGTTTATCAAGACCTGCTTTTTCAGTTTCTCTGGATTGAACAAATTCAATTCTGTCTTGCATACGAGCAACAAACTGTGCAGCGTAATCAGAGTTTTTGAATGATGCATCAAATCCTTCGATATCCATAATTTGAATATCAGAGAAGTTTTCCCATTTATGGAATTCAGCTGAACCTTCAACGATAGCTTCAATAATACCCAAAGTGTGTTTAGGTTGAACTTTTGTTCCCATAAAGTCGCCTGTGTTCAAGATGTAACAATCAACGCCATCTTCGATGAGTTGTTTAAATCTTGTGTAGTCAACAGCTAGAGGATAAACTCTGAATGGGTTAGCGTATGGTTCAACAACCAATGCGTTAGGGTCAACGCCTTTAGCTAATCTTTCAGCTGAAGAACGTTTTGTTGCTAAAGTAGCACCCATTGCAGAACCCAAAGAAGCACCTGATAATTTCAATACAGGAGGAATAGTTGGGTCTTTCATCAACCAGAAAATAGCGTTGATAGGTTCATCAATTCTGTCAACTCTGTTTGGTGACCAAAGTTTAGACTTAACAGCACGACCGTTACCGTTTCTGATGTCTTCAGTAACTGAAACGATTTTGCCATCAGCTGTTTGGATAGCACCATTGTTTTGTTGTGTCAAAATGTATTTATTGTCATCGCATCCGATTGGGTAGTCTGCAGTTTTGTCAAAATATGCAGGTTCAAGAGCGATTGTATATTTATCTTCAACGTTAATGATAAATGCATCGTCGTGAAGAACTGTAATATCATATTTATTGTTGTGTTTAGCGTGTGTAATAGTTGATTTACCAGAACCTGACAAACCGAATACCGCAACTTGGAATGATTTTCCATTTTCTAGGTTATAACGTTTCATACCACCGTGGCAAGAAGCGTAACCGTTACGAGCAGCAGCACCCCAAGCAAGAGTCAATGTTCCTTTTTTGTGTTCACCAAAATATCTCATACCCAAAATAGCTGCACAATTGTGTTCTGGGTCAAAGAAAGTTAAACCGTATGGGAAGTCAGGGTGTGTCCAATCTGGATCAGAGAATACATAGATATCACCTTCGTTCCATTCTCTTGATTCTGAATACATTTGAGAATAAATTTCGTTAATATACTGGAAGTTTAACATCCAAGAATACATAACGTTTTCAAATCCTTCAGGAATCATCAAATGAGCTTTAATCATAAAGTCATTTTCAAGCCCAACAACAGCTTCTGTTTTGTACATTAATTTATCACGTGTACCATAAACAGCTTCACGGATAATTGGAAGCAAGTAGCCCAAATCACAACCTGGTTCACCAACGATTTTTCTAGCTGCAGCACAACGTCCAACAACTGTACCATCGTTGAATAATAATTGGTTAGCACCTTGTGGCAAACCTAATTTTTCAGGTTGATAAACAGGCATGCCTGTTAATTCAATTGTACCTGGGCTGTTTTTAGCCAATTTGTAAGCTTCTGCTACTGATTTTACTTCTTCTACATTGTTTCCGAAAAATGGTGCAGTAATAGTTGCACGAGCAGCTGAATAAAGCTGTTTTAACTCTTCAGAACTTGTAAAAAATTCTTTTGTTGACATATTTTTATCTCCTTTTTGTGTAGAAATGTCATTCTTCGTGTTTAGTTACACAAATTTATCTTAACACAAACATGAGAAAAAAATGCAAGGGCTGGTTTTTACAAAAATTTTATCTTGTACTTTAAATGTTTTTTTATGAGTATTTGTAACTTTTTGTTAAAAATAGTAGCTTTATTTCGTTTTTTGCTAAAGGTTGTTTTTTTTTTGACGAAATACAAAAAGTATAGTTTTTCAGAAAGATAGGAGTTTGCAATGAAAGTTAATAATGATTTAAAAAATTTGTACATCACAGGGCAAAAAGCGAAGGAAAATGAAAATTTGTATGATGTCAATAATGACGGAAAAACAGATTTACAAGACTTGTTTGATTATGATGTAAATTGTGATATCGATGAAGATGGGGTTATAACCGAATCCGAAACAACCTTTTTAAAAGAAAATATTAATGATTTAACTGACAAAGCTATGTACTCCGCCGGATACGAAATAAACAAGGATACAAAAGAGTGGCAGGTAATCAAAGGAAACGCAGCTTTTGATTTAAATAATGATGGTATTATAAATAAAAAAGATTTGGATGAATTTGATAATGTGTTAAAAAATACACAAATCAGTGCTGAAAAACAGGCGTCATTAAATGTTTTTAAAGAAGAATTGTCTAAAATGGCGCTTTGGAACGAAAAGCCTGTTCGAGAAGAACAAAATACTCAAACAAATATAGGCGAAAACGCTGTAACGGATAATACACCAACTAATGACAATACTGTTGATGAAGGTCCTTCTTCAGAAACAAAAGCAACAACGAATGATGCCTCCAATAATAAAACTGAAACTAATAATAATTTAGGTAAAGGAACAAAACCTGAAGATAAATACAAAGAAATTATTTATGATTTGGATATAGATGCAGGCAAAGTTCAACTTGAAATAAACAAAATTGATAAAAATCTTGAAGCATACATAAATGCAATGGTTGAAGCTGGAGTATCGAGAAAAGCTGCGGAAACGGATCCATATTTTCTTAGTTTGAATTATCAAAAAACAACATTAGAAATAGAACAAAAAGCTATTGAAGAACAACGAGACAGCTATATAAATATAGTAACAACAAAAGACTCATTAAATGTTTCTGAAAATTCAAAATATAAAGAAGAACTTGATTCATTGAGTACTCAGATCGAGAAATCGCAACTGGAAATATTAAGGTATAATAACGAAATAAAAGAATATTCACTTGCATTGAAAACTGGCGGGGTAGAGACAAAAGATATAGTACAAGATCCATATATTGTGTATCGTCAATCAATGGTAAAAGCACTAGATTTAGAAATAAATGCCCTAAAGTCAAAGGCGGATGTATATGCTGATATTGCCAATAATTACGAAACCAATAATTTGCCGGAAAATTCAAAATATAAAGAACGTGTTGATGCAACAAATTCCCAAATTGAAGGATTGATGTTAGAAAATCTAACAATTGGTACGGAAGCTTCACAATATATTCACGCTCATATTGACGCTGGTGTTAGTCCGGAGGTTGTCTATAATGATCCTTATGTACTGGGACGTTCTTACACATTTGAGGCAAATGAACTTGAGATTGAAACTTTGAAAAAGAACTTAAATTTCTATACTTATGCCGCAGACGTCAGCGCATCACCAAAACTGTCCGATAATTCTCCAGACCAACAAATTGTTGATGACTTAAGTGAAAAAATTGCAAATATACTTGACGAACAATTTAAAATTGATAAAGAAAGAGCCGAATATGATGCAGCATATAAAGCAGCAGGAGGGTCAGGCTCTCTTGAAAATGATCCTTATATGCAAGCAAAAAATTCAGTTTATAATTATCTTGAACAAAAACTCCAAGAAATAATTACGGAACGAGACAAGTATGTAAAATAATCTAATAGTGACTATGATAAAATGCCCCTTGTCGGGGCATTTTATTTATTTTTGGAATCTAAATTTTATCAGAGCTCTTATTGCGTGTATTCCGTCTTTCCAAGTTATTTTTTTACCTTCTGCGTGTAGGCGACCGTAATAAGAAACCGGAACTTCTTTTATTCTTGCTCCCATTTTTATTACCTTTGCCGTTATTTCAGGCTCAAAATCAAACCTGTTAGATTCAATTTTTACATTTTTAATAAATTCCGAACGGAAAACTTTATAACAAGTTTCCATATCAGTAAGCGTAACATTAAACAATAAATTTGTAATAAGTGTTAAAGCTTTATTTCCAAGGTAGTGGGTTAACATAAACGAACCGTTACCCTGATTTGTTAAAAACCTTGAGCCGTAAACAACATCTGCCTTGTTTTCCAAAACTAATGGCAAAAGTTTTTCATAATCTATTGGGTCGTACTCCAAATCAGCATCTTGAATAACAACAATATCTCCAGTAACTTTTTCCAGTGCTGTTCTGATAGCGGCGCCTTTTCCTAAATTAATTTCATGTTTTAAAACGACATATTTTTCTGTATAATCGTTCAAAATTGAGCTTGATCCGTCGTTTGAACAATCGTCTACTAGTATTATCTCTTTTTCAAGTCCGCAAAAAGGGACATTTTCAACTTTTGAAATAATTTCTCTAAGCGTGTCAACTTCATTGTAAACAGGAATAATTATACTAATCTTTTTCATAAAAAACCTTTGCTATTTATATAATAATGTAATAATATATAATATAACATATCAAATACAGGATGAACAAGTTAATGCAAAATTTTGTCACAGAAACAGCGCAAAAGGATAAAATCTTAAAAGATGCCATAAATTTTATAGATAAATCAAATTTTAAAGAGGCTTTAAAGCTATTGCACGAAACAACAAAATACTACACTGCTTGTCGATTGTATGACAAGGTTTCCATATGTTTGTCTTGGAGCGCGCTTTGTGGATACTTGTTAAAAAATGATGATTTTGATACGACATTGAGAACAATAGAAGAAGCTAAATTCCTTGCGGATAAATCAAATGAATCTGAAGCAATTGATACAAATAATTTTGTAACAGGATTAATTAGTTTTTATGAAAACAATTTGTATGAAGCAAAAATTATTTTAACTAAAGTAAACTTAACAACTCAAACGCCATTCCTAAAAGAAAAAAGTGGGGCGATAATAAATAAAATATGTGATAAAACTAATAATTCAATAGATTTTATAGAACAGAAGTTTAGTACAGAAACTACAAATTCGACGCTTTTGAGCCTTTTGAAAATAGGGCGGATGATTTCAGCAGAAACAAATCTTGATTCATTACTGGAAACAATTGCTCAAGAAACGGCAAAAGCGTTAAATGCAGACAGATGTACAGTGTTTTTGTTAGATAAAACAACACAGGAACTATGGTCGAAGGTTGCTACAGGAATGGGTTCTGAGGAAATTCGTTTCTCGGCTAAAAAAGGATTGGCAGGACATGTTGCTCTTACGGGTAACACAATAAACATCAAAGATGCGTATAATGACGAAAGATTTAATAAGGATATTGATAATAAAACCGGCTATAAAACAAAGACAATACTTTGTATGCCTATCAGAAACATAAAACATGAGATTATGGGTGTATTTCAAGTTTTAAACAAAAATAACGGTATATTTACGCAGGAGGATGAAGATATACTGATAGCATTAGGTTCAAGCGCCGGTATTGCTTTAGAAAATACGAGATTATTTAACTACCAACAAAAAATGTTGGATGAACAAAAACTTCTTTTTGATAGTTTTATAGACACTTTAGCTGCGTCTATAGATGCCAGAGACAAAATTACATCCGGTCATTCAAGCAGAGTTCGTATGTATTCAAAGTTGATTTGCGAAATTCTTCATTTGAATGACAAAGAAAAAGAGGAAATTAAGCACGCTGCAACGTTGCATGATATAGGTAAAATAGGTATTCGTGATTCTGTTTTGCAAAAAGAAGGAAAACTTACAGATGAGGAATATGCTCATATTCAACAACACGCTAAAATTACACACGAAATACTTAACCGTATTTATTTGTCTGATAAGTATATGCAGGTTGCGGATATTGCTGCCTCTCATCATGAAAAATATGATGGTTCCGGATATTTTAAAAAACTCTCCGGAGAAGATATTCCTTTAGGCGGTAGGATTCTTGCTGTCGCAGATGTGTTTGATGCTATCACATCAAAACGTCATTATCGTGACAAAATGCCGATTAAAGATGCAATGGGGATAATTTCTAAAAGTGCCGGTTCCCATTTTGACCCCAAAATAGTAGATGCATTTTTTCAAGTTCCTTGTGACAAAATGGTTGACATATTTTTGACAGAATATAACTCTATTTTAGAATTAGATGCCAGAAACATACTTAACCAATATACAATGAAGGATTTATATACAATACTTAATTCAGAAGAATCGCAAACAGAACAACAAAAATATTTTGTGGATTTATTTAATTTATATTATACAAATAAGTCAACGGGAAATTAAAATTGAGGAATATTACACTTTTATTAACAGTAATGATATTTTCTACCATTTCAGTTGAGGTAAATGCTAATGAAATACCGCTAAATTTAGGGATGCCTAAAACATCTGCTTCATTAGTAGAGATAAACGTGAACAAAAATAAGATTAATGAAGAGTTAATAAAACTCATAACTCTTGAAGGAATGTCTTCAACCAAAAACCCTGAAAATATAGTTGCAAACAAAAATAGTTTTAAAGAGTATTTTCTTAGTGGAGATGAAAAATTTACACAAGCAAATATTACATCAGCATACAGTGATTATACAAAAGCAGTTGTCTCCTCAAACGACAATGATTTTCAATCATTATTATTGGCATATAAATTAGCTAATATAGGCTTTTTTACACTTTCTCAACATGCAATTAATCAAATTGAAGATGCAGCACTTTATAGTCCACAAGCAAAATCAATAAAAAAAATATTTTTTCCGGAAGTAACATTAACTTATGATGAGGAAATTTTATTGGCAGAATTATATGCAGATATATATTACAATAATCTTGCGCAAGAAGCCGTAAAAGAAATTAATAAACATCATAATTTACTTAAAAAATCAGATTATGCCAATTATATAATGGCGCAAGCATACTTTGAATCAGGTAAATATGGTAAAGCCCTAAACTCTGTAAACAAGGCATTAAATATTAAAAAAAATTCTCCGTTTTATTTGCAATATAAAGCAAAAATTCTTTGCCAAACTAAAAATAGTAAAGAAGCCTTAAAAATATTAGAAAAAATTAAAAGTACGGATATTGCAATAGAAAGATTTATTGACGGAATAAAGGCTCAAACAGAATTCACTTTGGCTAATGAGTATAAAGACGTATCAAAGTCAAAATACCATCTGGCAAAATACTTTTTGCTTATAGGTGAATACAATAGAGCTTTAAAGGAGGCAAATAACAGTATATCCGTAAAAAAAAGAAATTATGAAGCTTATACGTTAATTGGGGATATTCAATTAAATCTTGGAGATTTTGTAAAGGCGAAAGAGGCGTATAATAAAGCTGTTTTGACAAACAAGAAGTACGCTCCCGCCATAAAAGGATTGGGGAATATCGCTAAAATGACAGGAACCTACGAAGATGCTTTAAAGTATTATACACAAGCTCAAAAATACGCAAAAACCGATATTTCAATAGCAATTAATATTGCTCAAATACAAAATCTTTTAGGTAAAACGGAAACAGCAAAAGAAATTTGTAGTAATTTGTTGCTCAAAAATCAAAATTCATCAGATTTATATTATATAATGTCAGAAATATATACAGAAAACAAACAAGATTATTTGAGAAAAGCCCTATCGCTAAACGCTTTTAATTCGAGCGCTTGGATTGATATGGCGGAAATAAATATTTCTGAAAACATTGAACTTGCTGAAAAATATTTAATGTCAGTAAAAATTTCGGGCGCTGAAAATTACAAATACTATTATGTAGAAGGTCTTTTAAATAAGCAAAACGGCAATATTTCAGCAGCGATTATAAGTTTTAAAAATTCGCTAAAATTAAATCCTAATTACAATCCTTCACAAAAGGAACTAAATACCCTCAATTTATAGGATGTCACAGACAAAAAACCAGTATTAAATAGAGTATATGATACGATGAAAGGACCATAAAATGAGTACAATCGGAAATATTCTCGTAGTCGATGACAATCCAAAGTATATAGCAGATGCATTGCCAATGTACGGATATGATGTAGAAGTTGCGACAGACGGGATGCAAGCACTCAAAATTCTTCAAAAAAACAATAAATTTGATATAGTTTTGCTTGATGTGATGATGCCGATTATGGATGGTTGGCAAACTTTAAAAGCAATTCGCAATGATAGTAAACTCAAACATTTATCTGTAATAATGCTTACTGCAGTAAACGAAGAAAGTAAACAGGTTTCAGGGCTTAGAGCGGGAGCGGACGACTATATTACTAAACCTTTTATTTTACCAAACCTTTTGGCTAGAATAGAGGCTCTTCTTCGTCGTACAAAATGGCAACAAGAAGCAAATCAATCAACAGATATAAATATTGATATTCCACAAGATATAGAACCTTTAACAGAAAGAGAAAAAGAAGTTTTAAAACTTGTTGCAAAAGGTGCAAATAATGATACAATTGCAAAAGAACTATTTGTAAAAGAATATACGGTAAAAGCACACCTCAATAATATATTTAAGAAATTGAAAGTAAAAAACAGAACGCAAGCGGTTCTTCTTTCAATGCAAATGAAAATAACAGACTAATAACATAAAGGAGACATCAATGTCACATTATACAAAAGAAGAATTAACGACATTAATTTTGACAAATCCATCAGCCTTTAATGATATCAGAAATACGACTGATGAAGAGTTTGATATGACAGAATCACACTTCAATAATTGCACACTAAATGACTTAAACCTAACAAACATAGATTTTTCAGGCTCTACTTTTGCAGATAGCGAAATTTCATGCATTGGATTTAATGACTGTGATTTAACGTCAGTCGATTTCACTCGTGCAAATATTGTTGAATGTGATTTTTCGGAAAGTTTGTTAACCGGTGCGGATATGTCTTATGCGACGGTTTCTTATTGTAATTTTACAGAAACAGATGTAGCTGGTGCTACATTTAATGGAACAGATTTTTCAAATACTGACTTGTCATCAACCGACAATTTATCAGCTTGTAGATTTGATGAAGACACAGTATGGCCAGATACAGATATGTTGCCGGATGATTTTGATGGTTCATATAGCGGCGATTTATCTATGCTTCAAGATGAAGAAGAAGACTCTTCATCTCAAGATTATTAATAAAAATCAATAATTTTGCCAAAAAGGGGTTTAATTTTTGGCGCAAATAGTTTATACTAAATAAGTACAATAAATATGGAGGCACACATGCGTATATACGTAAACGGACGCAACATTGAAATTACAGACGCGATTAAAGCTTACGCGAAAGAAAAACTTGGTAAAGTAGCAAACCACTACGACCAAATCACAGGTATTGACGTTGTTTTAAGCGTAATTAAAAATCCGTCAGTAGCAGAAAACCATACAGCTGAAGTTAGCTGTAAATTTACAACAGGACAAGTACAAGTTGCGGAAACCGCTGAATCAATGTATGCAAGTATTGACTTGGTGGCTGACAAATTGGACAGACAAGTTAAAAAATACAAAGAGAAAAATTTAAAAGCAAAAACTCATACTGATTCAATAAGAAAAGAAACAGTTTCAACTGTTGAAGAGGAAGAAACAGTAGTAGTAGAAGCTGAATAATATTACTTTCAAATATCGAAAAGACCGCCATTTGGCGGTCTTTTTTGCTTTTGTTAATATTTGTAAATATTGCGAACCTCATGTCTAAAGTTTTTCAAAACATGTTCCGACAAAGTATTTGCATGGAAGAACATTCTATAAGGAGTATATTATTAAGATATGTTAAATATATACGACAAGTCTGAAATTCTCCTTAGAAACATGTTTTTACATGGGTATGTGGTTTAATTGAGGTAATATTTATGAACATTCAAAGTGTAGACAATTTCAATGCAGCGGTTAGTCAACTAAAAGCAATTAAAGGTGATGTAACTTCTCAACAGTTAGAAGATCTTACTGCGTTATTTTCAACACAAATTTGGAATACTATAGATGCAGAAGGCACATCAGCGACTTTAGAAAGACAAATCCAAGAACTTGAGGCTCTATTGGATGAGATTCAAGCCGAAATGGATGAATTATATGCTGAACAAAAAGAGAAAAATGAAGAAATGGCTGCACTTGTTAATGATTTAAATGAAGAGTCTTATCAAGCATCAGTACAAGCTGATAAAAATATAAAACAGCAACAAGACGCTGTTACTGCAGCTACTGACGAGGCTTATACCGCTTATATGAAAGGTGATATTTCTAAAGAAGAGATTCCTTTGTATATAGCAACTAAACTTAAGAAAACAAACTCAAATGCCGGTAAACAAATGGAAACTCATTTAGAAGCTATGGATTCAAAAGGTCAAAAGATTACCAGCTTGAGTAATAAAATTGCAGGTATTCTTGATTCTGTAAATGAACATCAAGCTAAATTTAAAACAACAGAAACTTCATTAGCATTACTAAAACAATTAAAAGCACAAATGCCTGATAAGAAAGAACGTGGAGATATTCCGCAAACAGCAGCTAGACCATACTTCTCTCCATCTCAAGAAGCTTTGGGTGATAAAATTATAGATAATTTCACAGAAGTTAAAGGCGGTGGAGATCAGTACAGCAGTGGGAATCCAGCAGTTGTAGCTTTAGGCGAAGCTGTTCAAGGTTCTGTAACGGTAGATGATGCAAGAAAAGCAGAATTAGATGCAATGACTCCTGAAGCTAAAGCTGCAGCTGTAGAAGAAGCTGATTTTAGCAAATATTCAGCACTAGAATTGATGTACCTTTCTGGTATGGATGTAGTTCAAGCAGGATTTGCTCTTGGACACATGTTCCAAAATGCTGGTGTTGGATATAATGAAGAAAGTAAATCACTTGTTAAACCATTGGGACATGATGACAAAGCTAGTGCAATATATGACAAACTTGCATCTCAATATGTGACTTTATGGGGAGGCAAGTTGGATAATGGTGGTGGTTCAGAACCTCCAAAAGTTACGCCTGTAGACCCAATCGGCTGGCGTGAAGGCGATACAAACTTTATGTTCACAGTTGATAGAGATAATGATGGCAAATTTGATGGCCCTGAAGAATATTTAGGCGCTCAAAACGGCTGGGCTGAAATGGCAGCATTAGATATGGATGGCGACAATAAAGTTAGCGCTGACGAATTAGCTAAAAACAATATATTTGTTGTCGAAGTTGACCAAAAACTTAAAGGCGGCGGTAACTATGGCTTTAACGGCGCTGTAGAATCAGGAGTCAAATCTATTGATCTTAATTCATACGAAGCAATCGCAGCACACAAAGCTACAAACCTTAACGGTAACACGCGTGTAGCAGAATTTGATATGATTGTTGATGACAAACAAGTTCTTGGTAAACAAACAGAAAATGATGAAGCTTATAATGAACTCTTCTATGGACATATGGAAGGCGAAGCACTCTCCTTCGGACTAAATCCTGAAGAAGTATCTAGATTGTTAGCTATGGCTGCTAGCCCTGAAAATTATACTGAGTTAGAACAAGAAATTGTTAAATTAACAGAAGCGGCTGCTCAAGCAACGATTGAAACTGATGAGGCTAATATGGAAGCCAAAGAAGAAGAACTTGCAGGGGTCAATGCATCTGCCGCAAATAATACAGGTTCAGAACTTTCTGATGATGTTAATAATGACAAAAATAAAGAAAAAGAAGAAGAAACAGCAACAAATACAACAGATAATACTGCATCAGATACAACAACTACAACAGCTACGAATACTGCAGATACACAACCTAAAATTCCTGAAGTATAATTTAGGTCACATATAAACAAGTCCCAACAATTGTTGGGACTTGTTTTATATTGTCAATTACCCGTTGTTATGATCACAATTACACATTGTCATTCAGAGCGAAGCGAGGAATCCCCGACGAAGTCGGTCAAGGTTATTGAAAATAGCCTCAATTAGCGCTTGCCCTCTGAATGACGGGCGGAGGTTTGTAGAAATTGCTTTGCTCGTTTCACGCTCTCAAATTATCCAAAAATCTTTGCTTTTAATTCAAGGGCTGTTTTCGTTGTTGCCAAGCCTGCCTGAGAACTTTCTTTTAGCATTGGGGACATAAGCAAACCTGTTTGACGCATTGCATCAATAACTTCATCAAGTGGAATTTTACTTTCTATTCCGGCCAACGCTAATTCAGCAGATGTAACAGCGTGAATAGAAAGAATAGGGTTTCGTTTGATACATGGTACTTCGACTAAGCCGCAAACAGGGTCACAAGTAAGGCCCAAAAGATTTTTTATGGCTAAGGCGATAGCATTAAGAATTTCATCAATGCTTCCGCCTAAAATTTGTGTCAATGCCCCTGCGCACATACCGGCAGCAACCCCGCATTCTGCTTGGCAA
This sequence comes from Candidatus Gastranaerophilaceae bacterium, assembly GCA_045636305.1. Lineage (GTDB taxonomy): Bacteria > Cyanobacteriota > Vampirovibrionia > Gastranaerophilales > Gastranaerophilaceae > RGIG2134. Next base: position 18,204 of record JAZTXF010000030.1, read on the forward strand.
CCGCCAACAGCGCCGGCTAGTTGCATTTTTGTTGAAATAATACTTCCGATTTTACCTGCCGTTATTAAAAAATTTATTTGTTCTTCCTCAGATAAATTATATTCCTCTGCAAAAGCTACTAAAACCCCAGGAATAATTCCGCAAGAGCCTGCAGTAGGGCAGGCGACTATTCTGCCCATTCTGAGATTTTCTTCGGATGTGGCTAAAGAATATGTAATTATTTTTTCAAATAATTTTCCAAATAGTGCTTTTTTGTTTTTATATCTTTCAACTAACTTTATACAATCATCACCGCACCAATTGCTTATGGCTTTTTCTGTTGATTGCATACCTGTTTTGATACTTTCGCGCATTGTGTTAACGTGTGCTAATACCATTTCACGTATTGTTTTAACTTCAAGCTCAGAATCAAAAGATTCTTCAAGTTGGGTTATTTCCCAAATAGTTTTGTTTTGTTTAATGCATTCTTTTTTTAATTCTTCAAATGTTGTAATCATAATTCAAGCTTTCTTATACATGTAACAAAGTATACATCTTCTATTTTTGAAATTATTTCTATAATATTTTTTTCAACTTCCATATCGAGTGCAATACACATAGAGGCGGTGCCCCCTTTTGAGTTTCTGTCACAATACAACGATGCAATATTTATATTTTGTGATTGTATGATTCCGCTCACTGTAGATATCATCCCCGGTTTGTCTTTGTACATAAGCAAAATGGTATGATAGTTGCCGGCGATTCCAACAGAAAAGCCATTAATTGATACAATTTTAATTTCTCCTGCTCCGACAGAATTACCGGAAATGTACATTTCATCATCAATTTCTATATCAACGGAGTTTGGATGCCTGTTTAAATCTTCGGCATACTCGTAACTGTAATTCACACCTTCTGCAATATCAAAAATATTTTTAATACGAGTATCTGAAACGCAGTAACCTAACATTCCGGCGAGCAGACCTTTTTCTGTTCCGTGTCCTTTTCCTGTCTGCGAAAAAGAATTATATAGTCTAAAAAGGACCTTTTTAAAAGGCTTAGAATAAATGTTTCGAGCCATTAGCCCTAATCTGATAGCACCGGCGGTGTGTGAGCTGGAAGGACCTACCATTATTGGCGATATAACATCAAATAAGGTTTTTGGTTTCAAAATTAAAACTCCTTTTTAAATATTCTATATTATAGCAGAAAATTATTTTAATAAGGGGTTTTTAAATATTTCACTAATATATTCACTAATCTTATTTTTAGGCAAATATGATAAAATGCAACCCAAATGGTGTGTATTGTATTGCTCACCTTTAGGGGTGTTTTTGATGCACTCTGTTACTATTTTATTTATATCTCCGGCAACATTTTTGTTCCAAAAAAATCTTGCCCCACGTAAAAAATGAGCCGCATGAGAGTTATAAGCTGCAGTAAAAACAATATTTGGAGAAATGTTTTTTCTCATACAGTGTTCAATTACGACTTTGTCTGCGAGCTTTGCTATGCCGGAGTATTTTTCAGGTTGGAAATTTTCAACCATATCAATATAGATTCGGTCCCCAACTATTCCTAATTTAGGATAATCTTTTAATGCAGGATAATATTTGTTTTTTTGGTTGATATTTGTCCATTCAGTGAATCTTATTCCTCCGATAAGCTTTTTCTCATGAATAAATTTGTATACATATGAACCCATGTTTTTTGTTTTTTTTATTATTACCGGTAATATTTCTCGTAGAATGGAGCCGTCAGGTTGTATAGTTTTTTTTATCACATGTCCTAAATTGTTTCCTTCTCGAAGAACCTCAGCATAGGTATCAGCTCTGAAAAACTTTAAAGAATTTATGTCTGCATTTTTTAATGTGGGACTTGTTGACTTGTAAACACAATTTGAAATTTTGTTAATCATTTTTCCTTACCTATATGCCTTTTAACGAAACTGAAAAAATGAAATTGCGCATTTTTTTATGAAGATTAAAAAATTTTAATATATTTCATAAAAGATTTCTTTTAAGCATCTAAGATTGTTGAATTTTGGCTAATTTCTTCTTTACTGTTTTGGTGTCACGAGGATGAGTGTTAAGAATTGTAACAATATATCTTGCGTATGAAAAAAGTATATAAAAAGTGTTTTTATATATATGTGTATGTACGAAAGATGGTGATATTATGGTAGACGTTTCAGCAAATCTTTACAACAATTCAGCAGAGGCTAAAGTTCTTGCAAAAAGAGCTAGGGCTTTAGGATACGATGTTCAAACTACATTAGCTATGACATCAAGAGGTAATATGCAAGATTCCCTTGACCAAATTGGTGTAGAACTCGGAATTAATAAGTCAATGAGTGATCGCAATTTGACGTTTGATCGTCATATAAAAGCCGATGGTAACAATGAAGATATGTTGTTCCAAGGTAATGATGGAATGTTATATAACTTAGATTTTACTAGCGGTACGGTTTCTTCTAAATCAACTATAGATTTTGCGCAAGAGCATGGTTTGATTAATGAAGAAGGAAAATTTTATGACGTAGTTGTCTTTGGACAAAATAAAGCAGAATTTATAGATTACAAATTTGGTGGTACCGGTGACGGTAAGTTGGATACTGTGAAAGTAAATATTTCTGATCCTAAGTGGGCGGGCATCAAATATGTAAATCAAGAGACAGATTATAAAGCTTGGACTTCATCAGGTGGTGATTTGTATTCAAGTACTGCACGAGAAGCTTTCTCTAACATATTAAAGCATGCATCACAATGGATGAGTGCTACGGATTATGAAGCGCTTGCTAAATGTGATACTTATGAAGAGCGAATGGAAAAATTCAGAGAATTAGCTGTTAAAGCAATGGATGAAACCGGTGAAGCATATAGTGAGTTTCAAGTTGAGGCTTAGTTTATATAATAGAAAAAGAAGAGGGCTTTTATTTAAAAGTCCTCTTTTTCTATTATCCATTTTTCAATTAAGTCTGCTTCTATATCATCTAAAAAACGGGAAGGTTTTGAAAGAACCATACTTGTTGCGTGATCAAACATATCGATAGGATAAGTTATGTACAAATCATTTTTTGCACGAGTTGAGGCGACATACATGAGCCTTAGTTCTTCATCCATTTCCTCAGGTGAATTGAATGAATACACGCTAGGGAACCTTCCGTCTACAGCCCCGATAATAAATACAGAATTCCATTCCAAACCTTTGGCAGAATGGATAGTAGATATTGTTAGATATTCATCTTTTACACTACCTTCTTCAACTTCTGAAACACTTTTGTCTGGCGGTTCAAGGGCTAAGTCACTTAAAAAATCTTCAAGATTTGAGTATTGATGTGCCAAATATTCAAAATGTTCTAAATCTTTTTGTCTCTTTGTATAATCGTCATATTTATTTTGCAAAATAGGTTGATAGTATTTAATTATGTTTGAGACTATTTCTGCAGGCGAAAGAGGTGTTGTTCTTAAATTATTAATAACAGTTACCATGTTTTCTAAATCAGAAGATTTTTTTTGCGGAAGTAGTTTTGTGTCTATTGTATTTTGTCCGCGTAATAGTGGTAAAAGTTTACTGACGGTTTGTGCTCCGATGCCTTTAAGTAAAAGTAGTATTCTATTTAAACTAATAATATCATCCGGATTTAGAATTACTCGAAGATGTGCAATAATGTCTTTTATGTGAGCTGTTTCAATAAATTTTAATCCTCCAAATTTTTTATATGGAATAGCTCTTTTGTTTAACTCTATTTCTAAATTGTAGGTCATTCTGGCACTTCTTGCTAAGACGCAAATGTCATTTAACGGTATATTTTCATCAAGAAGTTCAAGGATTCTTTGGCAAATAAAGTCAGCTTCTGTTTGTTGGTCAGAAGCGCATATAAGTGCGGGTTTTGTTTCATTTTGTATGTTTGAATACAAGGTCTTTGAATATTTTTCTTTTGCTTTTTCTAATAATTTGTTTGTAAAATTTAAGATATTTTGGGAGCTTCTATAATTTTGTTCCAATTTAATAATTTCTGTATTTGGAAATATATTGGGGAAGTTTAAAATATTTTTGAAGTTAGCTCCTCTAAAGGAATATATGCTTTGGGAGTCATCGCCAACCGCCATAACGTTGTTATGTTCACTGGCTAAAAGTTCAATTATTTCAGCTTGAAGCGTGTTTGTATCTTGGTATTCATCAATCATTATATATTTGTATTGATTGGAAATTTTTTTACGAATGTTTTCATTTGAGGTTAACAGAACTTTTAAATACAAAAGTAAGTCATCATAATCTAACGTGGAATTTTCTCGTTTATAGTTAACATAAGCTTTATGTATTTCGATAATTTTTTCCGTTGCGTGTTCAAATTGAGAAAATTCTTCTTGAATTATGTCTTTTACTGACATATTTTTGTTTATTGTTTTAGAATAAATATCAATAATAGTGCCTTTTCTTGGAAATCTTTTTTCTTTTTTTGGAATTAATTGTCCCGTAATATGGTTGATAACATCTTCGGCATCAGCCCTGTCCATAATAGTAAAATTGTTTTTTAGTTCCAGATAGTTGGAATATTTTCTAAGTATAAAGTTCGCAAATGAATGAAAAGTTCCGCCGGCTACTTTTTCACATCTGTTGTCAAGAACCGTTGTCGCTCTGTTTAACATTTCATCTGCTGCTTTTTTCGTGAAAGTTAATAATAATATATTTTCAGGTTGAATGCCATCTTCAATAAGTCTTGCAACTCTATATGTTAAAGTTTTTGTTTTACCCGAACCTGCTCCTGCGATAACAAGGACAGAACCTTGTTTTTTTGTTACTGCTTTTAGTTGGTTTTGGTTCAGTTCATCGTTGTAATTAACAGTATATGTTGTATTTGTTGATTGCTTCTTTAGTATGTATTTTTTTGGGGCAATCAAGTTAGATGTTGTGTTTGTAATCTCATTCATAAAGAGATTATATCATATATTTCAAATAATTATTAATAAAAGTGACTAGTGTAGCTGTTTGATAGAACCGAAATCAATAATTCTGCCGTTTATAACATTTTCATTGTAATTATATTTGAAATCGATGTCAGTAGCCCAAAGTTTTAATTTTTTAAATTTTTGTTCGGTATTGAACTTGGGAGGAAGATTGTTAATATTTTCTGACAGCATAAAGTTATCGGTTATAGACGTTAGATAAGTTCTTGCTGAGATGGATTTTTTGTTGCTATGTCCTTGTACTTTAGTCAAGAAAAATGAAGCATTGGTTTCCGGTAAAATCCCATGAAAACGATTAGTAATGCTTGTTTGGGACGATAATGGCACGTGAAATGTCTTTAATACTTTGTCTGAAATTTTTGTTTTGGGTGGAAACATAATATTATAAGTTTTTCCCCATGAGCCTTCTCCAAGTTTGTTAATTTTAATTTTTTCATTTTTTTTAATTATTTTTAAATTTCTAAATAAGTTTGTTAAAATATCTTCTGCGCTACAGTGTATTTTTAATTCAGGATGTTTCTTTTTAGAGGATAAATATATTTGGGTTTCTTCAGATATTTTAGTACAAATTTTACTTTTTTTGTTATTTAGTGCTTTTGTTGTCAATTTAAACCCCTCAATTATTTGAGAGATTATTTTTGCCCTGTTTTCTTTTTGTAAATTTTTTATTATATCGGAAGGAAGGGTTCCGATAGTTTCTGATTTTGATATGAATAATAAGTTTGTATATGTAGTTGTGTATTGGAAAATACGCTTTTTAAAAGCTTTTGACAGATTTGTTGATATTTGTTGATTTTTAAGTGCTTTAGCGGTGTAAATAATCATTGTATACTAAATTGTCCAATCTTGTTTTTGTCCTGTGGAAAAAACGAATGCCTTCAAGAATATCGTTAGAGTCTGGTGTTTTTGATGCGTTTGCTTGGTCCATTATTTTATTAAATGTTTTGATAAAATGCTTTTGTTGTCCGGTTTCTTTAGAGCGTACATATGCTTGCGCAATTTTTTTGTAGCTTTTTACTGTTGTCTTGCTTAATTTGCTTGTTATGCTTTTTATAGCTCCGTAGTCAATTATTCGCCCATTTATTATGTTTGCGTAATGGGTGTCGTTACATGTAATTAGGCTACCGAGTACAAGTGATTGATTTGGTATTCTTCTGTAATTTTGTGCAAGTTCAGAAAGTAAATAATTATCTTTAATAGAGCCAAAATATACGTCGACAAATGGTAGTTTTTCAATTTTTTGTCCGTTTATATTTTCAATGTATTTAGCTGCATTTATTTCTGCTAATAATCCGTGGCTATGAGAAAAAGTCGGGTAAAATACTTTTAATACTTTGGGTGAATATTTTGTTTTTTCAGGAAATATGACCGCATATCCACGGCCATAGCTACCTCCTCCAAGAATTTTTATTGAAATTGAGTTTGATGCTTTGTTTAAAAAGAAGTTTTTGTCTAGCAGTCCGGCTTTTTGAAAGTTTTTTGTCAGTATTTTACCGGCTTGTTTACAGGTTTTGAGTAATTCAGGGTCATTAGGGCTAAGCAGTCCACTTGTTGGGGTAAAATATAAATTTTCAATTAGGTCTGCTTCAGATTTTTTATTGAAAATTAATATTGAGTTTTTAAAGTTAGTCCATATATTTTTAATTTTGTTGTTTAGAGTAACTTTTGGCTCTTTGAAAGGAGAGAAAGCCTTGCGAATTTTGCTTTGCTTTTTATGTAATTTACTAATTATTGATGAGGCTTGATTAAATCCATCAATAATCGTTTTTACTGCAGTATTTTTTTCTTGAGGAGTTTTGGATATTTTTATAATATCTTTAATAATTTCTTTAGGTAATGTTCCAATGATTTTGTCCGGATTTGTATTTTTAATTTTATGGTATGTCTCAACTCTGTTAAAAATCCTGTTTTTCAAACAATGTGTCAAACCTTTAAAAGACACATTGCCATTTTGATTAGTATATTTTGCTTGATTGATAGTTAGATTCATTTTAGTAGATTTGGATTGATTTCTTTTATTGTATTTATAACATCTGACTCAAATTCTCTAGTGGAAATGAAATTTTGTATAGCGTTTTCTATTTCAAAGGGATGTTTTTTTGTTGTTTTTTGTGGTGTTGTAAGATATTTTTGAATTACAGCAATTAGTGGTTCATTATTATTTGTAATAATACCTTTTCTGTCAGCTTGTTCCAGCTCTTTAAAAATTTTAAAAGATTTTTGATTGAGTTTGTCATTCAGTAATTCAATAGCTCCAAAGTCATAAATTCTGTTGTTTTTTATGTTGTATGACCAACCTTTAACAATGTCTTTGCACGTAATATTTTTGCTGTTAAAAAATCTTTGTATTTTGTACCAGTTTGACTTTTCGTTTGGATAGTTGTCAATGTGTTCGTTTATCATAAATTGGTGTTTGGGTGAACTTATGTAAGGTTTTACAAAAACAGATTTTTGAAATGATGTTCCTTGTTGTTTTGAAATATATGTTGCTGCATTTGCTTCTGCCGATACACCGTGTAGTTTTAAGTATTTTGGTTTTAAATTTTCAGGATTTTTCTTTTTAAAAACCTTTATGACCTTTTTTGAACAATTTAATGATTTTGGGAAAATCAAGTCAAATACTATTCCAAAACAACCTTCATTTTCTTTAAATGGAGAGATTTTAATTTGTTCTGTATTTTTAATTAATTTGTTTTTTTGAAAAATCTTAGTTATAGTTTTACTTGCTTTTTTTGCACTTTTTTTTTGTTCTTTTATATCAGCTATGTTTATATAGGAGGCTTTTGTCGGCTTTTTTTCCGGTTTTTGCAGTTCTTTTGTTATTTGGGCAAATCCTTTTAAGATTCTTCTGATGATTTTATTTTTTTCTTCTTTTGTTTGAGAAACAGCTATAATTTTGTCTATAATTTCTTTAGGAAGTGAACCAACAAATTCGTCTTTTGATGTAGCAATTAGCTTTTCATAAGTATGCGCATCATTAATTAAATGGTTTTTAAATATTTTCGTTAAGCCTTTAAAAGATGGTTGATATTGTGATTGGGTAGAGATATTCATAATATTAAACCTATAAATTTACTGGTTATGCAAAACATGTAAATAAAAATAATTGCCTATTTCCTTTGAAAAATGTTAAAAATATGTTATAATTTGCATAAATTTAGTTAGAGTCGGGAAAATAAAATGTCACCAAAAAAATTATCGTTGGCTTTCGTATGGCATATGCATCAACCGGTTTATCAAGAGTCTCAAAATGATTATTTTTTGATGCCTTGGGTGCGTTTACATGCAGTAAAAGATTACTTGAATATGTTAAAACATATGGATTGTTACGAACGATTGAAAATGAACTTCAGTTTGGTTCCGATTCTTTTAACAGCCTTGGATAATTATGGTAATAAAGGGTTTCATGATTTGCATTCAAAATTAACGGTAACACCCGTTGAGGAGTTGAATGATGAGGACAAACTTTTTATTATAAATAATTTTTTCGATGCAAATTATTCAAATATGATTTTTCCGCATAGAAAATATGCGGAATTGTACAAGAAAAGATATTCATTTGATGAAATAGGTATCCAAGATTTTACGAATGAAGAATATTCAGATATTATGGCTTGGTTTAACCTTGTTTGGTTCGGACCTGAAACAAAAAGAGAACATCCTGATGTAATTGCTTTTTTGAATAAAGATGGTCATTTTACGCTGGAAGACAGAATTAAAATTATAAATATTCATAGGGAAATAATAAGTGAGATTATACCGGCTTATAAAAGATATCAAGAAAATAAAAAAATTGAGATTATGGCATCTCCATATTTCCATCCTGTTTTGCCTATCTTGTTGGATAAAAAATATACGGGAGTCGATTTGAAGTCGGATGCTGTTTGTCAAATTGAGCAAGCAATAGACAAGTATAACAATATCTTTGGTATGCAACCTAAAGGTATATGGCCTCCGGAGCAGTGTATCAGTAATAAAACCCTTGAGCTTTTTGCAGAAATGGGGTTTGAGTGGACAATTACTGATGAAGGTATTCTTGCAAAATCCATAAACAAAGAATTTGTTCGTGATTTTAAAGGGTATCCTGAAGACCCGTATGATTTAACTGTCGCATATGAATATAGCTGCAAAAATCAGAAAAAGATTTCTATGATTTTTAGAGATGCTGTTATTCCTAATCTTATTAATTTTGAATATGCGCAACATAATCCTATTGAAGCGGCAAATGACTTGTATGACAGGATTAAAACTATTCAATCAAAATTAAAACAAGCACCTGATAAAAATCACTTGTTAACAATAGCCTTGGATGGTGAAAATTGTTGGGAAAGTTATTCGGATGACGGGGAAAGTTTTATAAAAACGTTATATGAATTAATAGACAAGGATAAAACACTTGAAACGGTTTTAATTTCTGAATATTTGGAAAAAGTAAAACAAAGAAAAGAAATTAAAAATATACACACCGGCTCTTGGATAAATCGTAATCTTAAGTTATGGATTGATGAGCCGACGAAAAATCTTGCGTGGCAGTATGTGATTAATACAAGAAAAGATTTGATTGCATTTGCAAAAGAAACAAAAGATGAAAACCTTATTGCTGATGCTTGGCGAGAATTATATATAGCAGAAGGTAGTGATTGGTTCTGGTGGTTTGGTGAACCAAATGATTCGGGACAAGATGAAGTTTTTGATTATTTGTTTAGGGTTCATCTTATAAATATTTATAATATGTTTCAAAAGCCCGTCCCAGACTATTTGGAAGTTCC
>JAZTXF010000031.1:0-13495 GCA_045636305.1 Candidatus Gastranaerophilaceae bacterium
AATTGTTTTTTTGTTTCATCTGAAATAGCCTGTCCACTGTGTAAGAATTTTTCTAATTCAACATCTATAACATTTGTTTTTTGTGGATTACATTCACTAGGGTTTTCTATGCACCTCTTGCCTTTTTGGGCAAACTCATTAAGGGTGTAATTTGTTGACAGAGATAAGACCTTCTCATAAGCCTTTACTGCTTCATCACCATTACCAATACTTGCATAAGATATTGCCATATAATAATGTGCTAAAGCATTAGCAGGATCCGCTTTTATTATGTCTTGCGTATCTTGTACACACCCAACGTAATTTTTTACTTTATATTTTTTCACAGCTTGCTCAATAGACGGGGCAATAACTTCTCCCGCTGCAGAAGCCAACCCTAATATAAATGTAATAAGTATCGCTAAATATTTCTTCATTTTAAAACTTCCTATATTTACAATAATAATTATTTTTTGAAGTATGTCAAATTCATTATATATTATAAAGAATAATGCTTTATGTTTTTTGGTCCAAATAGATTAATCTAATCTAAACTATCCTCTAATTTGTACGCTAAAAAGATGAATTTTTCAAAATAAAGTATAAATTATTACAAGAATATGTATAATACTATAAGTATATGTATAGTAATGTAAATGTTGACTTAGTAGGAATTGGTTATGAAGATTAAAATTAAAGAAGCGGCTCAAAAATTTCAAAAATGGAGTTTATACAGATTAGCAAAAGAATTAGATTTACCTCAACAAACTGTTTATTCTTGGGCTAATGGAAGAACACAACCATCCTACGATAATATGGATAAACTTTGTCACATTTTAGGTTGCAATATAAACGATTTGTTTGAAGCAGAGCCTATTCAAACAAAATTAAATATAGCATGTTTCTAAATTTATAAAGGATTATTGTTTTCGTCAACCATTACAATTGCAGGTTCAAAATCTGATTGTTCATCCTGCGTAAGGTAAACATAAGAAACAATAATAACTTTATCACCTTTTTGAACTTTTCTTGCCGCAGCTCCATTAAGGCAAATATCTCGTTTACCCTTAGGTCCTTTTATTACATATGTTTGAAATCTTTCGCCGTTATTTATATCTAAAATATCAACTTTTTGTCCTACTTTTAGATTTGCTTTTTCCATTAGTTCTTCATCTATAGTAATAGAACCAACGTAGTTAAGATTAGCATCCGTAACGGTAGCTCTATGTATTTTTGAGTATAAAAATTCGAATAGCATAATTAACCTCTCGTGATAATTTTATTTTATCACAAACCAAATCTGTGGTATATTTTGTCAATATTTTTTAAGTAGTCGTTATAATTAAAACATTCCTCAATTTCTTGATTAGACAAAGGAACTGCACTATCATTCTTTAGATTTATTTTAAAGTTTCCATTATTGTTAAATGCTTCATGGGCATTTTTTTGAACAATCTTATATGCATCCTCTCTGGTTAACCCTTTATCTATTAATTTTAGTAATACTTTTTGAGAAAACACTATCCCCCCAAACAAATGTGCATTATTAAACATGTTATCTTCTTTGATAATAAGATTTTCAATTGTATTGTTAAAGCGGTTTAACATATAATCTACAAGAATAGTGCTATCAGGAAAAATAATTCTTTCTGCAGAACTGTGTGAAATATCTCTTTCGTGCCACAATGAAATATTTTCAAGGGCGGTTATTGAATTTGAACGAACCACTCTTGCTAATCCACACAAATTTTCTCCGGAAATAGGATTCTTTTTATGAGGCATTGCCGAAGAGCCTTTTTGTCCTTTTTTAAAACCTTCCTCCACTTCGTTTACTTCCGTTCTTTGAAGGTGACGCAACTCAATTGCACATTGTTCTATTGCAGATGCAATAAGTGCAAGTGTTTGTAAATAATTTGCGTGAAAATCTCTTTGTATAATTTGAGTAGAAATTTTGGCCGGTTTTAAATTTAAATATTCACAAGTAATTTCTTCAATTTGGGGATCTATATTAGAAAAAGTCCCAACCGGTCCTGAAATTTGCCCGACTCGAATTTCATCCGAAACAATATCGAAACGATTTTGCATTCTTTGAAAAACGTCTAACCAATTGAGCATTTTTACACCAAATGTCATCGGTTCTGCCTGTATACCGTGAGAACGACCAATACAAAGAGTATTTCTGTATTTTAACGCCATTTCTTTAATTGTGTTGATTAGATTTTGTAAGTCTTTTTTTATAATTGACGAAGCAGCTTGAATTTGCAATGCTAATGCCGTATCTATAACATCTGAACTAGTCAAGCCCATATGAATATATTTTGCATCGTCACCCAATGATTCATTAACATTCGTCAAAAAAGCAATAACATCGTGATGAACTTCAGCCTCTATTTCGTCTATCCTTGTTAAAGAAAATGCGGCATTTTTCTTTATTCTGTTAAAAGCATCTTTAGGAATTTTTCCGATTTGTGTATACGCCTCACAAACTGCAATTTCTACATCTAAATAATATTGGAATTTGTTTTGCAAATCCCATATTTTTTTCATTTCCTCACGAGAATATCTTTCAATCATAATTACCTCAAACTTACAATTAAATTTTAATATAAATAAATATATTTTAAAACTTAAGCTTTTTTCTCGTTTTTATGTAGCTTTTTATTCCAAACTTTTTCTGCGAGCATTGTTGAAATCCAAGGAGTAATCCATCTATACATCATACCAAAAATTAATGCAGATTTTAAAATACCAATACCACGAAGTTGTTTCTCTAAATTTGCGTCATTTTTATTTACTTCTTTGTACCGGTCTTTGAATTTATTTATTGATTTATTCAAAAGATGATCTATAGAATACCCTCCTGCAGTAGATAAAGCCCAAGATATGATAGAATTGTAAATTAAAGGTTCTTTTCTTTCTTCAGGTATTTTTTTTGATTTTATTGTGTTTATAACATAAAAAGAGGATACTATTGTACCGGAAGTTGCCATTACGTGATTTTCAATAGAAGCATTTTTAAATTTTTCTGCAAATTTTTGTACAAATTTAGTGTCCATTACTTTTCCAAAAAACTTAGCCAATTTTTCAATTGCTTTGTTATAAGGATTACCTTTGAAAGCAACAAACGCTGCATGATTTTTTGTGTTACTTCTAAAGAACACATAATTTTTGGGGTTTTCGTTCGTTTTGACCGGAGAAATTTGTGTTGTTTTTTGCTTTTTATTAAACACTAAGTTTAATAGTGGCGGAATTAGTAAAATAGTTAGTGAACCTTTTGGTGCCGCTACAATCATGTCTGCACTTATTTTGAAAAATCTTGTAGCCATATTATATGGTTTTGCTTTTTTAATCGGAGCATCTCCAATTAAATTTTTAATAGTCTCTTTTTTTAGATATTTCTCAGGATTGTTATCTATCTTCTTAACAGCGTGCTCTATTGGTTTTGAAACTAAAAACATTAAAGCAAAACCGATTAATCCGGATGCTATTGATTTAGCTGCTGCAATTTTGCGATTTTCAAGCTCAACATTTTGTGATGCCATAATAGTAGTTGGTCTTAAAATTCCACAAGCCAAAAGCATAGCAGAAGCTGAACATAATGCTCCATTTTCTGCTGATTTTTCTAATATTTTCTTAAAAAGTTTATTACTTGAAAGTCCGCCGAAACTTACTTTCGACGGACTTTCTCCATAATTATATTCGTTTTTAATCACATTCGCGCGCAACATTCTGCTTTGGTCTCTTGTCACAGGCGCACTCAAAAACCCATTTTTCTCACGCACCGCCTTACTCGAATCGTACAGGTTTTGTTCGTACGTATAATTATAAATATTCTCTTTTTGAACAGTCAGAATTTTCATAATTTTAAAGGCTGTGTAATAATGTATTTTTAAAGAATATCATTAAAAAAAAAATTGTCAACAATTTTGAGGAGATGCTGAAAACCCTATTTTTATAACATCTTTTTTGTATTTATGTGTGAGTTTATCTATGCTTTTGCTCAGTTTTGACTTTTTTTCTTCTGTTTCAATATTTGCAAATAAAGACATCTGTATGTCATTTTCTTTTATAAGACTATCAAAAGTTACCCCAGAACTTCTATACAAAGTTTTTGGTATATACATTTTTTCAAACACAAGAAGAGCCTGTTGAATTATATCAGAATCCCACGATGTAGGATTTAACAGTATTTTTCTTTCTGAGTAGTACTTAAAATCCTTGGTTTTTAACATAACAGTTATCGCATTTGCCTTTAGTTCCATCTCTCTTAATCTGCGACAAGCTGTATTTATATGGTATATTATCGAATTTTTAATAAATTCTTTATCATCAGAAAAATTGGCAAAAGAACGGGTGTTTTGTATGGATTTTGGCAAAAGCTCACTGTTATCAACTTTAAAAACCGAATTGCCCAGCAACTCTTCCTTCATTCGCAACCCGCGAATACCGAGTTTTTTATCTATCCAATCGTCAGATTGTTGTGAAAACTCATATGCGGTTTTAAGTCCATATTTTGTTAAGAGCGTAGTTGTGTTTTTGCCAATCCCCCAAACATCAGAAATTGGTGTGTTTTTTAATTCTTTTTCTATGTTATAAGGACTAATAAGATAAACTCCATCTAAATTCTTTGCCCGATGTGAGGCTAATTTTGCTAGAGTTTTTGTTGAGCTAATGCCAATAGATACAGGGATGCCTATTTTGGCTTTTACTTCATTTCTTATCATTTTAGCTATTTCTAAATAATTACGTTTGTATAAACGACGCAATCCAGTAAAATCAATAAATGCCTCATCTATGGAATACTGTTCTATATTTGGACTAAATGTTGTTAATAATCCCATTATCCTGTTTGATATTTCAACATATCTGGAGTATCTGCTAGAAACATAAATGGCATTTGGAAACTCTTTTTTGGCCATAAAATGAGGCATCCCCATTTTTACCCCCATTTTTTTTGCTTCTTTAGAACGAGAAATAACACACCCGTCATTGTTCCCGAGAACACAAACCGGTTTGCCCAACAACTCCGGATTATCAAGTTGCTCACAAGACACAAAAAACGAATCACAATCCATTAATGCTATAATTTGTAAATTTGACATAATTCTATCAATATTTTCTTACAATACCAGTAACTTTTCCTACTATTGTAAGTTCTTCTTGTGGTTCTATAATAGGATAATTGCAATTTGCCGGCTCCAAATATATTTTACCATTTTTTGAGCGATAGTATTTTATAGTAAAATCACCGTCAACTCTAGCTATTACAATATCTCCGTCACGAACAGGTTCTCCTTTTTCTACTACCGCTAAGTCTCCTTCGCAAATGCCAGCTTCTATCATAGAATCACCAACTATTGTTACGGAAAAGGTTGAATAAGGTTTTTTTATTAGCATTTCGTCAAAACTAACACTTGTATCAGAATATCCTTCAGCCATCGTCGGAAAGCCTGCACGAACCCCTTCACTAAAAAACGGAATTTTGGGGGAAGTTGAGGGGGGATTTGTGTCCCCTCTCAAAATGGAAGGAATGAAATATCTGTTAAATTTTTCTTTAATTAATCCAAGTTCAATAAACTTTTGAAAATATTGCCATATTGAATTTTTAGATTTAAACCCTAAATCATTACATAAAATATCAAAGCTTGGTAATGGCTCTGCTCCATAAAGTTCAATTAGTTTATTAAAAATCTCATTTTGTTTCTTAGTTAATTGCATAATTATATTATGAACAAATGTTCATAAATTGTCAAGAAAATATGAACATTTGTTTACATAAAAAAAAACCGCCCTATCGGACGGTACTTTTTGTTGTTGTGTTAAATTTCCTAAATAAACACCATGCACACCACTCTACGAGTGAATTATTTTAAAGCAACGAGCTTTGGATTAAATCCTAACTCTGCATTAATCATCTTTGCACTTGCAATCGCCATGGAACGACGTTTTTTAGCCCCTCTGAGAATAAATTCAACGCCTTCATTTATATTACTGTTTGGTGATTGTGATTTTCTGAACATTTTGTGAACCCCTTTTATTTATATTTTACTTATCGGTTCATTTCAGAATATCTTTAATATTTTAATAAAAATGTTACAAAGATTTACATTGCTATTTGATAATCATTTTTTTTGCCATTTTTTTAAGCGGGTAATCATCAGGTATTTTCCAACCATTCTTGGCAATTACTCCTGCACAATTATGCCCACCAGCACATCCTCCATGCTGCGCGCCAGAAACACCCGTCCACCAACTATAGCATTGCAAATTACTGTAGCCCCATTTATATCCATTAGGATTTTTTAAATCTTGCATATTGGAATCATATATATTAGATTGCCCAGGATTAACTCGGATCATTCTATTTAATCTAGTTGACTTCATCCCTATACCGAACCTAAAAACATCCCTGCCTAAAATAGAACCACCTCTATGCGGACCATTTATATCAACAGATACAAACATGTTGGAATACTGTTTACAACTTACAGACATACACATTCCATTTTGCAAACAAAAATTATAACCAAATTCCGGATCCAAATAATTATTTACTTTTTCTCCACTATTACAAGCAAAAGAATCATATTCAGGTGCAGCAAAACAAGGTTTTTTAGGTGTATTATTACAAATATATGCTACTTTTAAGTATGGTATCAAATATTTTTCAGCAAAAATTTTGGGACCGCCATTATCCCCCCAAAGAGTGCACCAATATTTTTTTTTCTCAGCATTATATGGATTATGATCCCACGTAGATATTGGACCATTATCTATTTCAGAAGCTTTTATTGCATTATCAAGAATTTCATATGCGGTTAAAACTCCGGCTTCTATTTTTCTTTTTTCAAGGTTATAAATTATATTAGGGATTGTTAATACTGCAATAATACCTATTACTGTTAGTATAACAAGTACTTCAGCTAGTGATAATGCTGTTTTCTTATATTGTTTATAATTGGTTAAAATCCTTGCTACAGTAGGGGGGGGCTAATTGCTTATTTTCTTTTGAAATTGAAGTTTTTGAACTAAAAATATTTAAAAAAGCCATGACTTCTTACCTGTTATGCTTAAACTAATCCATATTATATCATATATAATTATTAAGTAAAAAATTGTATAATAAAAAAGCTCCCATATTGGGAGCTTTTTGTTATATATATTTCTTTTATGAAATTCTTTGGAACATATAACCAATACCACGAGCTGTAAGAATTAACTCAGGGTTTGTTGGGTCTTGCTCAAGTTTAGAACGTAATCTTGAAATATGAACATCAACTACACGAGTATCAATTCTATGATCAGCAGGATAAGCCCATACATGTTGCAAAATTTCATTTCTTGAATAAGCTTGACCGGAGTTATTTACCAACAATTCAAGCAAACTAAATTCCATGCCTGTAAGACGAATTCTTTCATTTTTTCTAAGAACTTGACGTCTTGCTGTATCAATTTTGATTTGACCAATAGTAATTACGTTTTTAGTAACTTTGCTACCGGTTGGAGCCAAAACTTCACGAGTAGACGTTCTGCGAAGAACTGCTTTTACACGAGCTTCAAGCTCTTTTGGGCTGAAAGGTTTAACAACATAATCATCAGCACCAAGTTCAAGACCTGTAATTCTTTCAGATACATCACCAAGGGCTGTAAGTATGATGATAGGTACATCTGAGTTACGTCTAATTTCTCTGGTTACACCATATCCGTCAGTTTTTGGCATCATAACATCAAGAACTACAAGTTCAGGATTGTGTTTGTTAAACTGAGCAATAGCTTCTTCGCCATCAGCTGCAGTAATAACATCATAACCAATCATTTTTAAACGTGTTTCTAAAATTCTTCTGATACTAGCTTCATCATCAGCTACAAGTACCTTTTGACGTGTTTCAATCGCTTCTGTGTCGATATTCGTGGTCATAATCTTTCCCTTCTTCCATATTAAATATTATGTATATTTTTTAAATTTTGTTTATTAATATTAAAAAATATTTATTTTCTTATAGATATATTACCACAATGTAATGAAAATTAACAAGTTTTTTTTTATAAATTTTGATATAATTTTTTTATGATGAAAAAATATTCAAAAATCGGAATTGTCGGAGGTGGTCCTGCCGGGTACGCATTAGCCTTGAAATTGGCTATGGGCGGATGTTTTGTTCTTTTATTTGAAAAAGAGAAACTAGGAGGCACATGCTTAAATAAAGGTTGTATTCCGACGAAGTCAATCCTTCACAACACAAATTTAATTTATAAAACTAAGAATCTATCAAAATTTGGGCTAAAAATTGATGATTCTGAATTTGATTTTTCAAAAATAACAGATAACAAAAATTCTACAGTTGAAAAATTAAACAAATCATTAGGTAATTTACTAAAAAGTTACGACATAGATGTTAAAACAGAAGAAGTAACTTCTGTTTCAACAGGAAAAATTTCAACACAAAGTGCAGATTATGAAGTTGATGCCGTTGTTATAGCTACAGGTACAATCCCCGCACAAATAAAAGCGTTACCTTGTGATAATGAATTTGTTATGAATTCTGACGGTATATTAAATTTGGAAAAATTACCACAATCTATTGCTATAATTGGCTCGGGAGCTATCGGTATTGAATGGAGCCGTATTTTTTCGGATTTGGGTGTAGAAGTTACGTTAATAGAAGCTATGGAAAATATTTTACCTGTTGCAGATATTGATGTTTCTGCCCGAGTTGAAAGACTTCTTAAGAAAAAAAGAGTAAAAATAGAAAAAAATACATTTGTAGAAAATATAGAAAACAATCAATTAAAGCTTTCAAACGGTAAAATGTTATCACCGGAAAAAGTTTTAGTAGCTATTGGTAGACAACCTGTTTTACCAAATAGTAAAGAAGAATTTAAAACTAAAAAAGGATTTTTGTGTGTTGATGACAATTTCATGACAAATGTAGAAGATGTTTATGCTATAGGTGACATAAACGGATTATCTATGTTAGCACACAGTGCAACACATCAAGCTATTGAGTTAGCGGAATATTTATTGAATGGAACTTCACCAAAATTTTTACAAAAAGATGTCCCATCAGTAATTTATGGAGTGCCTGAAGTTGCGTGGTTTGGGGCATTAGAGCAAAACTTAATTAAAAATGCTCAAGAATACAAAAAAATAATGTTCCCTGTTTCTGCTGTTGGAAAAGCACATACAGACGAGGAAATAGACGGTTTTGTGAAAATACTGGTTGATGGTGAAAAAATTCTTGGAACATCAATTGTTGCACCTGAAGCATCTGCTATGTTAATGCAGTTATTGATAGCAAAAGAGAATAATTTACCATACTGCGCTATGTTAAAAGCTATCTTTCCTCATCCGACATTTTCAGAGGCAGTTTTTGAAGCCTTGTTAGCGTTGGAAAACAGCTCGCTAAGTTTGCCAAAAAGTAAGGAATAATATGAGATTACCCGACTATTTAAAACGTGGAATTATAGATACAGACAAAACAAAGACAGTTAGAGCGCTGCTTAAAAAACATTCGTTGTATACGATCTGTGATTCTGCGAGATGTCCAAATAAAGCGGAATGTTACGCCCAAAATACAGCCAGTTTTTTAATTATGGGCAATATTTGTACCAGAAACTGTAGATATTGCAATGTTGCGACAGGTAAACCTTTACCACTTGATGAAAAAGAGCCTAAAAAACTTGCAGAAACAATAAAAGATTTGGGGTTAAAATATGTTGTGGTAACTTCAGTAACTCGAGATGATTTGCCGGATGGTGGAGCAGAACATTTTGCTAAGACCATTAAAGCGATAAAACAAGTTTCTTCTGATATAAAAGTAGAAGTTTTAGTTCCTGATTTTAAGGGTGATAAATCGGCTATTGATGTTGTATTGGAAGCAAAGCCTGATGTATTTAATCACAATATAGAAGTTGTTCCTTCTTTATACAAAACAGCACGTCCCCAAGGAAGTTTTGAACGAGCAATGGACGTGTTGGCTTATGCTAAAAAAACTCATCCTGAAATACCGACTAAAACAGGTATGATGATAGGTTTAGGCGAAGCAGAAGAAGAAATTTTTGATACGTTGCAAAAATTAGTACAAATAGATTGTGATATCGTCACAATAGGACAATATATGCAACCATCAAAAGAACATTTAGAAGTTAAAAAATATTATAAATTAGAGGAATATGATTATTTAACGCAAAAAGCGTTAGAAATTGGTGTAAAAGCACCTATTTTTGCCCCCCTTGTACGCAGCTCTTATCATGCAAGCATTGCCCACGAAAAAGTTTGTGGTTATTAATTTATTTTTAGTAAAAATAAATTAAGATTATATTTATAAATTTTATTGTTTTTCTTTTGTAACAAACGCGTAACAAAATTTCTAAACATCCGAAATTCATCTAAAAAGTGTATTTTTGTAAATTTTTTTCTAAAAAGCTTAAAGTTCTTGTCTTTATTGGCCGACAACATACACAAAGGAACTTTTGATAAGTTTTGTAAAAGAATTTTCGAAAATAAGAAAAAGTGTGTTACAAACGATTATTTTCGGGAATATAAAAAATAGAAGCATATAAAGTAAAAACAACAAGGTTGGCGCCGAGTGATATCAATAAATAGTGATGTATTACATCTAAGACTACAAAACGGAATATTCAAATCCATGTCATCATTGCAAAAGACATTGCAGAGAATGATGACAGGATTGAAGATTAATTCCGCTGCAGATGATCCTGCGGGGCTTTACCTTGCAACAAAATTTAAGACACAGATTAGAGGATTGGAAGCTGCAAACAGTAATATTCAAGCCGCATTGAATCTGTTGGGCGTGACTGACACGTCCATAGCTGAGATTAATGACATAATGTCAGAAATACGGGACTTGGTACAGGAATGTACTAACGAATATTTGACACCGGCGGAAAGAGAATCTAAACAAAAGAAAATAAACGAGCTTTATGCTGTAGCAAAGCAGATTAAGGAAAATGCAGAATACAACGGCAACAAGTTGTTTGCTAACTCAACAATTTTAGATAAAAACACAACATACGTGGATGGAGAGCCTATTGGTGTGATGAGCACAATGAGCTCAAGAAGTTTTACACCTGTGGCAACAGCTGCAGGAATGACGTTAAATCGTATCGGAGATGTGCCGGAAGAAGAACCAACGACATCAACAACATCGACGCCAACCGATGAAGGGGAAACAGCAGAATCGCCAACCTCTGCTGTAATGACGATGTCGTTGGATGATAAAACCGGCACTGATTCAACAGGTACTGAACCTGAAGCAGCCGTTCCTATGATGATGTCAATGAGACCATCATCAACAGAGACTGAAACAGAGACTGAGACTGAGCCAGAAAGCACAGAAGAACCAGCTGCAGCACCAATGATGATGCGCACAATGTCTATGCGCTCAGTTGCTCCAGAAGCCGAAGACTGGGGAACATCTGGCACAAAAACTATCGGCGCAGGACAAACCGTCACCGCAATAATTAACGAGTTGACTTATACGATTGAGAACAACGAATCTTATAGTAAAACTATTTCTTATTCAACAGATGAAAATGGACAAATTGTATTTGAAGGTGATTATTTTAACATAACTGCTGCAGATGGACAGGCGGACAGACTTGTAATACAGGGGCAACATAATACTATTTATTCGGGTGATAACAATGACAGAGTTGAAATCCTTGATATGGGTGGAAATGTTGTAGATGCTGGCTCTGGGGATGATATCGTTGTGTTAGATACTGGTGGTATGGCAAATAGTGTCGATGGTGGAGATGGTACAGATATAATTATCGACAATTCTGGCAGTCAGTACAACACAATTACGAATTTTGAAATCGTGCCTGAGGACTGGGGAACTTCAGGTTCAAAAACTATTGGTGCTGGTGAAACCGTTACAGCCAAAATCAACGGCTTGACTTATACTATTGAAAATACCGGTTATGAAGAGAGAACATTAACTTATTCCACTGATGCTAACGGTCAAATTACTTTTAGTGGAAGCAAATCAAGCAGCCCTAATTTAACTATTACTGCAGCAGATGGGCAAAATGACAATATTAAAACATCAGTGTATGGCAGCGTTAATACAGGTGATGGTGATGATAATGTTGTTATATCAGCAGGATGGGGATATCACACAAATACAGGAGATGGCAATGACACTGTTACAATAGAGAATGGTGCTGATGGTTGTTTAATAGATGGCGGTAATGGTGAAGACAATGTTATTAATAAAAGTACTGGCAATTTTAACTTAGATAACTTCGAGACTACAACATACGAAGTAAGTTTAGCTGCAAATGCGACAAAAACACTTGAAATCGATGGAAAAACTTATACTGTTAAAAATAATTATAGTAATTATTCAAGAACTGTTAGATATTCCATAGACAGTGATGGGTTTATTACTTTTTCGGGTTCAGGCTATAATGTGACTGCTGCAAGCGGTCAAGAAGATAAAATTAAATGGCATGCTAGTGGTACACTCAACACTGGTGACGGTGACGATGAAATATATGTGACAACGCATGGTGCAGATGTTAACGCTGGGGCGGGTAATGATATTATTATTGCAACAGCACAAAATAATGTTATTGATGCTGGTGCTGGTGATGATACTGTTACTTTATTAGGTGGTTATATTTCGGCTAGTGGTGGGCTTGGCAATGATATAATTATAGATAAAAACACAGATACATATAATCAAAATAATATTGAAGGTTTCGAGCTTGAGCCGACAGAGGTTGATGCGTATGGCAATGAATATTTTGCTGCGGGTCAAACTCAAATCTTAGATATTGGCGGAAAAGTTTATACTATTACAAACAATAGTGACGAGACTCAGGAATTTGGCTGGGACACATACGCTGATGGTTCTATAGCTTTTGGGCGAACTGGTTGGGATAATTTCACAATTACTGCCGCAGCTGGTCAAGACGATAACATAGTGCTAGGATCATATTATAGCACTTTAAACACTGGAGATGGTGATGATATTGTTGAAATTGCAGACGGCAATCACAATATCATCAACGCTGGTTCTGGTGCGGATACAATTAAGTCAACTGGCGGAACTAACAACACCTTCAACGCGGGCACAGGTGTGGATACGATAACATTAAACTCATCAGGAAACAAGGTTCTTGCTGATACTTCTGACACTGTGACAGAGGGTAGTTCTTATGCTGATACAAACACAATTGCAGAGGATTGGGGAACAGAAGGTTCGTATACATTTGCGGTAAACGAAACAAAAACAGTAGCCATAAATGGTATGGTTTATACAATTAAAAATATTCTCCCCGTAGAAAATACTTTGATATATTCCGTAGATAGTAACGGAGTAATAACAATGGAAGGTGGCGCATTAAACGTTATCTCGGCTGACGGGCAAGAAGATAAAATAAACTGGAAAGTTTATATAGGTGAATTAAACACAGGTGATGGAAATGATAGAATTTATGTAAGCTCTTATGGTTCAACTATTAATGCTGGTACTGGGGATGATAC
>JAZTXF010000032.1:0-23099 GCA_045636305.1 Candidatus Gastranaerophilaceae bacterium
GGCAAAAATTATAGATACTCCGGGGTTCAGCTATTTGAAATTTGATTTCCTTTTGCCTCAAGATGTTGATAAATTGTTTCCTGAAATAGAAAAATTTAATAAAAATTGTAAGTTTAATGATTGTTTGCATATTTCAGAAAATGGTTGCGAGGTTCTTGAAAATATCTCACAAATTTCGCAATCCAGATACGAAAGTTATTTGACTTTTGTGGAAGAAGCAAGAGAGTTCAAAGAAAAAATGACATATCAAGGACATAAAAAAGAAGAACATTTTAAAATTTTAAATGATAAAAAAGTTGCTAAAATTGGTTCTAAATATCGAGAAAAAAGTCGTAATACTGAAAAACAAACTATAAAAACGAAAGAAGAAACTAATGAATAAAAAAATGAATGATTATAAAACATTGATTACAAATAAATTGGATGAATATATTCCTCAAAGATATCCTCAGTCTATTTTTGAGTCAATGAGGTATTCGGTGCTTGCAGACGGAAAACGGATTCGTCCGATATTAGCAATAGAAACATTTAATTTGTTTTCAGATAATATAGAAGAAATTTTGCCAACGGCTTGTGCGATAGAAATGTTGCACGCTCAGAGTCTGATACATGATGATTTGCCTTGTATGGATAATGATGATTTTAGACGAGGGAAACCGACTAATCATAAGGTTTTTGGCGAGGCTATTGCAACTCTTGCGGGAGATGCTTTGCTAAGTTTCGCACCTCAACTTATTATTCAAAAAACACCAAATATTGTTTCTAATGAAAAGAAATTAAAAATATTAGATGAGTTTATGCAAGCGGCAGGAGTATATGGAATAATAGCCGGACAGGTTGTTGATATAGAATCTGAAGGTAAGGAAATTGACAAGAAAACTCTTGATTTTATACATCAACATAAAACAGCCGATATGTTTAAGTTCCCAATCAGAGCAGGTGCAATACTTGGCGGAGCTTCTCAAGAACAATTGGAGGAGTTGACTCTTTACGCAGAAAAAATTGGATTAGCTTTTCAAATAGCAGATGATATTCTTGATGAAACATCTTCGTTAGAAACTTTGGGAAAAACTCCGGGGAAAGATAAAGCTTCAGCAAAAGCAACTTATGTAACGATTTATGGAATAGAAGAAGCTAAAAAAACTTTACATTCGCTTATAGAAGAAAGCTGTGCTATAATTGAAAGGAACTATAATTCAGAGCTTTTAGTTTATATTACAAAAATGATTGAAACAAGGATGAACTAACGATGTATAATAATGGTTTAGAAATACTTTTTAATGGCATTTTTGCCGCGATTTTTGCTCAAGTGTTAAAACTTTTTGGGTATCTTATCAGGTATAAAAAATTTGATTTTAAAATACTTACGACCACCGGCGGAATGCCAAGTTCACATTCGGCGGGGGTTATAGCTATGGCAACAACTGCCGGAATAATTGACGGGTTTACATCTACGGTTTTTGCGGTTGCTTTGGGTTTTTCTTTGGTTGTGATGTATGATGCGGCTGGTGTTCGTCGTTCTGCCGGAAAGATAGCAACTGTATTAAACAGAATTAAGGAAGATATATACTCTCATAAACCCGAACTTATTGGAGAAAAACTGAAAGAACTTTTGGGACATACTCCGTTTGAGGTTTTTGTGGGCGCTATTTTAGGCCTAGTGCTTGCTTATTTTAATCATTATATTTTGCTTATATAAATTAATTATTGGAAATAAAAAACATGCAATATAAATTTTTTGACAATCAGGCAATACCTGTAATTATTATTGACTATAATAGAGAAATTTTGTATTGCAATAATACATTTAAACAAACATTTGGCATAATTAAAAATTTAGATAGGTTTTCTAAAAGATTTTTCTTTCAGATTTGTTTATTAAATACTGATAATATTGAAAATCATAATCCTATTATGTTTGCTCTAAATTCAAAAGAAAGTTTTTTTGCTCAAACAACTTATCAAACAAATAAAAATGAATATATGAATTTTGATTTGCACGCATATAGTGCTCCGGATTTTATAGTTATATCTTTTAATGACACTACCGCTGTCAACAGATATAATTCATTGGTAAGGGATTTTAATAACTTAAAAACCAGTTACAATGAGCTTTTGGATGAAACTAAAAAGTATTCTGAAATTCAACAAAAGGCGCAAACTCAGGCTATTAAAATGGCTTTATTGAATAGGTTTTCAAATCAAATTAGAGAATCGGTTGATATTAATAAAATTATAACTTCGGCATTAAAAGAGTTAAGTCTATTGCTTGGCGGTTTTAAGGCATATTTTGCAACAAGTGAAGAGTTAAGTTATAAAATAAAGCTTGCATATCCTGCAAAATACTTAACAGAGGTAGGTAAAAAAATTAGTTTTGATGAAACGATAAATAGGACAATAACTTCAAAAAATGCACATATTTCAATGTGTTTGTTAGAGTATAATGAAAGTAAAGAACGATTTAAAACAAATATTGAAAGAATTATAATTCCGGTATTTCATCAATCAAATTTATTAGGAATTCTTGTAATTCTTTCATATCAGAAAATTAATCTTGCACCGGAGGATGATGTTTTAAAAGCAATTGCTACACAACTTTCAGGCGCATTAGTTCAAGCATCATTGTTTGAACAAATTAACACTCAAAATATAAAATTGGAAGAAACCTTGAAAGAGCTTAAAGAAACTCAATTACATTTGATAAATTCTGAAAAAATGGCTTCTTTGGGACAACTTATTGCGGGTGTGGCTCATGAAATTAACACTCCGTTGGCTTCAATAAATTCTAATAATTCAATATTGTTGAAATTGATAAAGAAGATTGATGAAACTTCACAAAATTCTAATATTTTAGAGACATTAAAAGAGATAAATAATATTGATAAAGAGGCTATTAAGAGGATAAGTAAAATAGTTGTATCTCTTAAACAATTTGTTAGGTTGGATGAGGCAGAACTTCAACTTGCAAATATAAATAATGAGCTTGATTTGACATTAGATCTTATACGTCATGAAACAAAAAATAAAATTGAAATTATAAAAAATTATGGAAATATTAGAGAAATAAAATGTTATGCAAATATGCTTAATCAAGTATTTATGAATATATTAATAAATGCTTGTCAAAGTATTGAAGATAGAGGGGTTATAACGATTTCAACAGAAGATGATTTGAAAAATTTAATTATAAAAATTAAAGATACCGGTTGCGGAATTAGTGAAACGGATAAAGAAAAGGTTTTTCAGGCAGGATATACATCAAAAGGTGTTGGCGTCGGAACAGGTTTAGGGCTTGCCATTACTAAAAAAATTGTAGAAAAACATAATGGACATATTACTTTTAATTCAGTTGTTAATGAAGGCACAGAGTTTATTATAACTATTCCATATTAAGCATGTGCACCTAATTTGATTAAAGCGTTTATAGTGTTTTCTAAATCCATTGGTTCATCTATACCTTGCTTTAAAAAGAAATTAATACTGTCCATAAGGGCGATAGCTTTGTCAGTTGATGCGTCAGAGCCTTTAACATATGCTCCAATGTTGATTAAATCTTCATTTTTTCTATATGCAGCTAATAAATTGCGGATTTTCCCCGCAGCTTCTCTGTGCTCCTTCTCGGTAACATCACCCATTACACGAGAAACACTTTGTAAAACATCAACCGCCGGATAATGATTTTTGTGTGCTAAATCTCTGGATAACATGATGTGCCCATCCAGAATACTTCTTGCTGTATCTGAAATAGGTTCATTAAAGTCGTCACCTTCAACTAAAACTGTATATAAGCCCGTAATTGTTCCTTTATCATTACTTCCTGCTCTTTCCAGCAGTTTTGGCATTAGAGCAAAAACAGATGGTGTATAACCTCTTGTAGCCGGCGGTTCTCCAACAGCTAAGCCGACTTCTCTTTGCGCCATGGCTATACGAGTTACGCTATCCAGCATAAATAAGACATCTTTGCCTTGATCTCTGAAATACTCAGCTATTGCCATAGCAACAAATCCGGCTTTAATCTTTACCAAAGATGGTTGTTCACTTGTTGCTGCAATGACAACGGAGCGTTTCATCCCTTCAGGTCCCATTGTTGTTTCTACAAATTCCCGAACTTCTCTGCCTCGTTCTCCGATTAGTGCAATAATGTTTAAGTCGGCATTTGTATTTTTTGCCATCATTGCAAGAGTTGTGGATTTTCCTACCCCTGAACCTGCAAAAATCCCAACCCTTTGTCCTTTGCCTATTGTGTTGAATCCATCAATAGAACGAATTCCCAAAGAAAGAGGTTGTCTGATTAGACTTCTTTTAAGTGGATTAATAGCTTCAGCTTGTGTTGAATATAAAGATTGTGAGTTGATTTCTCCAAGGTTATCAATCGGATTTCCTAAGCCATCTAAAACTCTTCCTAATAATTGCGGCCCAACTTTTATTTTCATTGAAGAGCCGGTATTTATAACATGTGCTCCTGGTCTTAAACCGTCCATTGCACCTAATGGCATTAAAAGAATTCTGTCCTCACGAAAACCAACAATTTCAGCAGATATAGGTTTTTCATCATTATGCGCAGAAATATAGCACAAATCTCCAATGCTTCCATCCGGTCCATCTGCTTCTATTATTAAGCCAATTATTTGTATAACTTTTCCCAGTTGACGCAAAGTGTTAGTTTTTTGAATTATATCTATATATCTTCTTAAATTAACCATTTTGACCTTGATGCTGAATATTTTTATGTTCAATTTCGGCAACTAATGCTTCTTCACTTATAGTTTGTAATTCTGTTAAAAGTTTTTGCGCTAATTCATCAATTTGTGAAGATATTCTATTGTCTATCCTTGAGCTGATAGATTCAACTATTGTACCGTCCTCGGATACACTGGCATCTTCTACAATTTTTATTGACTGCAAAGATAAAATATCATTTTTTAAATTTGGGGATATTTCATATATTTTTTTTGCCATATTTGGATTTACAATAATATTTACGTGTTCTTTGTCTTTTAGGGCATTAATTGAATTCATAGTGATGTTATATAGAACTTGTCTATCCATATGTAAATGTTTTTTGCAAATTTTATCAGATATCGCAATGACTAAATTAACAATATCATTGTGTGCTGATTTTATTATTCTTTTTTTTATTTCAAATTCTGACTGTGTAAATTTTTCTAAGTTATTGATTTGTTCAACTAAAGCTTCGCGTATAGCTTCTTGTCCTTCTTTATAACCTTGTTCAAAACCTTGTTTTCTAGCTTCTTCGTGAATTGATTCTACTTGACTTTGAGCTTGTGCAATCGCTTCTTCTAAATGTTTTTGAGCTTTTTTTTGTGTTTCTGCAACGATAGATTGAGACTGAGTTTGTGCTTTGTTTATTATATCTCCGGCAACAGTATTTGCGTTCACAATAGCTTGTGCACGCATTTGCTCATCACTTGTAGAAATTACATACGACGAACCTAAATTAACTTTTTCACTATCTATTCTACTCAATTAATTCATCCTCTTGAGATTCTCTCATAATAGAGATTTCTCCGGCTGTTTCAAGAGTTCTAATGATACCAACAATCTTTGATTGAATTTCTTGAACGCTCTTAGCACGAACAGGACCCATATATTCCATATCTTCTTGCAACATTGCTTGGGCACGTTCAGACATATTTCTCATAATTTTTTCTTTAATATCTTCTTTTGCCCCTTTGAGTGACATTGCAAGGTCTTTTGTATCAATTTCACGCAATATACGTTGAATATCTCTATCTTCGATTTTGATAATGTCTTCAAATACGAACATTAACTCTCTAACTTCTTCAGCGAGTTCAGGGTTTTGAACCAGTAATAAATCAATAACATTTCTTTCAGTTGCTCTGTCGGCTCTGTTCAAGATATTTGCTAATGCAGAAACACCACCGGTTTTTGAGAAATCCTGAACAACCAATGAAGAAAATTTACTTTCAACAATTTTTTCAACTTCTGCTAAAATTTCAGGGTTTGTGGTGTTCATGTCTGCAATTTTTACGGCAACCGTAGCTTGAACATGTGGTGGCAAGAAGTTCAAAACCTTAGCTGAGTGTTCGGGTTTTAAATAAGCTAGTATCAAAGCGATTAATTGCGGGTTTTCGTTTTGAAAAGATGTAGCCAGCTGAGATGGGTCTGCATCATTAAAAAACTGGAAAGGATTGGTATTCATCAAAGTTACCAATCTATCCAAAATACTACCGGCTTTTTCAGATCCGTAAGCTTTTTCCAGCAATGTTTGAGCATAGTTTATACCGCCGGATTGCAAATAATCACTTGCCAAAAAAATTGTGTGAAATTCTTCTAAAATGCCATTTAAAATATCTGTTGGTATTTTGTTTAAACTGGCAATATCAAAAGTTATTTGTTCCAATAGTTCTTCTTCTGTGATATTTTTCATAATCTCAGAAGCAGTGCTTGGTCCAAGTGCAATCATAAGCGCTGCAACTTTTTGCGTTGGTGTCATATAATCGTAATTTACTACATTTTGTGGTGCTTGTGCCATTTTTAATCCCTAATATATGAAATTAATAATCTTGTTGCTTCTGCTGTATCTCCAAGAATTGTTTCATTCAAATCATTTTTGATTCTTTCTAATTCCGGATCTAATTTTGCCTCTAATTGAGGTAATGCTTCTATTTCAGACAAATCGCCAAGTTCGTCTTTTATAGTTGGATAATGTTCATATTCACTTATGTTGTCTTCTGATTGAGTATAAGAGGAGCTGGCAATACCTTTAAATAATGATTTGAATACGAGAATTGCCGCTAATCCTAAAATCAAAACTACAAGCATTGGTGCGATATCATTTACCCACATTTTAACAAAAGATGCACTTTTAACTTCTTTATCTAAGTTAGCTTGAGCTGCTCTTTCTTCTGCAAGTCCGGAGAATTGCATGCTTGAAATGGTAACAACATCTCCACGTCTTGAGTCTATACCGCTAGCGCTCATAACCAAGTTGTTTAATTCTTCTTTCTCTTGAGTTGTAAGAATTTTATTTACAGCAACGGCAATTGTCATACGCTTAATCGTACCGGGTGCATATACAACTTGTTTGATTTCTTTTGATACACTATAATTTGAAAGATTTTTTTGTTTAGAATAATTTAAATTTTTTCTTTGATCGTTTTGAGTAATGTTACCAACTGCATTTGGGTTGTCGTAAACCTCATTTTCGCTTTGACGTGAAGTTAAAACCCCTTCAGTGCTTCCTGCGACAGGGATATAACTTTCTATTGTTGCTCTTGCTGAATTAAAATCGATATCAGCACTGACTTGAACGGAAACGTTTCCCCTCCCGACAATTTTTTCTAAAACAGTTTGAACTTTTTTAGCTGTTTGGTTTTCTACGTTTGATTTATAGCTTTCTATATCTCCGGAATTTTTTCCGACTTCATCTGTTAGGCTGTTACCGTTTTGGTCTGTCAAAAAGACTTTTTCAGGTGTTAAACGCGGAACGGCATAAGCTACCAAGTTTTTAATAGCTTTAACTTGTTCTGTTTTAATTCTGTAGCCAGGTTCTAATATTAAAATAACAGAAGCACTTGGCGCTTCATCTTTATCCGCAAATACGGAGCGTTCAGGTTCTGCTATTTGTACTCTGGCTTTAGCTATACCATTAATTCTTTCAATAGAGCGAGTCAATTCGCCTTGGAAAATTCTTTGTTTTGTTAATTGGTTTTTAAAATCAGTAGAGCCGAGTTGTAAGTCATCCAATAATTCAAATCCGTGTTCTCTGTCTTGAATTAAATCATTTTCTGCTACATATAATCTTAAATCGTCTTGCATATTTGCAGGAACAAGGACGGCTTTTTTATCTTTACTAACTTTTACGGGATAACCGCTTTTCTTTAAGCTCTCAGAAACAGAAATAGCATCTCCTTCACTTAAGTCTGAATATAAGACTGACCAGTTGGGCTCTGTAGCTTTCATAAACAAAAAAGTAACCGCTACTAATGAAATTGCCATTAATGCGGTAAGTCCGAATTTTTGACCTATATCAAGTCCGCTCCAAAGCCTTTTCATATCTTCTAATATCATTTTAAAGTAATTATTGCCCAAGACTATTTCCTTTTTGTTTCTACTATTAATATAACTTAATTATTTTTCAGTTCAACTATGTAAAGATTGCTTAAACTCTTGACAGAAACACAAATTTAAATTTTTACATTATAAAGTTCTGTATATGCTGCAAGAATTTTGTTTCTTAATTGTAAGCCCATTTGCATAGACAAATTAGCTTTTTCTGCGGCAATCATTACTTCGTGCATACTTATATCGCCGCCGGAAGCGAGGGTTTCAACAGCGTGTTCTGCTTCTAATTCTTTTTCGTTAATGCTTTTAATTCCATCAGAAAAACTATCTCCAAAATGGCTTAATGCTTTTTCTACGTCGCTTTTTGGTTGAACTTTTGCTGCTTCTGAAATTTCAAGGTTTGGAAAGTTTGCTCCGCCCACGTTAACTTCAATTCCGGCGTTAATTGGGCGACCAAAGTTCATTTGAGCATCCTTTGATTTTTGATTTAATATGTTTTCGAATTCGCCAAAGCCTGCTTGGTCGAATCCTTTGTCAATTGTTGCGAGGTGATTGTCAAAGATTTTATTAAAATCTGCAATTGAGTTCTGTCTTAATAAATTATTACCTAAACCTTGTACCATTTATTTATCCTTAAATTTTTAATGCTGCATTTAACATTGATTTAGTCATTTCTGCTGCGGTTGCATTTGCTTCGTATGCTCTTGAGGCAGAAATCATTCCGACCATTTCTTCTACAATATTGATATTTGGAAGTTTTACGTATCCATCAACATCGGCATCCGGATGAGATGGGTCATAAACTGTTTTATATGGGTCTTTTGAGTCAACAATTTGTGCGATGCCAACACCTTGGGAAAGGTTCTTTTCATCAAAAGAAATTCCTCCGTTTAATACCATTTGACCTTGTGTTTGACTATATTTTGCCTCGTGTTTTCCTGCGGGAAATGCCGGTGAATTAGCTAATTTATCGGCGTATATTGCCTTAAATGTGACATCTTTTTTTACATAAACACCGGGGGAACCATCTGGGTTTCTTGTAGTGTTTATGTTTGCAACGTTGCTTGATATTGTATCCATTTTAATTCTTTGTGCGTACATTCCGGAAGAAGAAACATCAAAAACATTAAAACTCATCTATTAACCTCCACTTTTAATAACGTCCAATAAACCTTGGAACATTTTTCCTTCTAATGTAGAAAGCGCATTATACTGAATACCGGTTTTTGTCATATCCATCATTTCGGCTTCTATATTGACATTATTACCTGTTTCAGGGTTTGCGGCCGTATAATCTCTTATTATTTCCGGTTTGTAGCCTGCAAAACTATTTTGAGTTAATATTTTCAAATCTTTTACGGGCGTTACGGATTCAATACTGTTGTGTGCATAATATGCGCTGTTGATAGATTTTATTTCACGTTTTATGTTGTCGTTTTTTAACATTTCTTGAAGCTGGTCTTCAAAAACAACATCTTTTCTTTGATAATCAGGAGTCATTACGTTAGCTGTGTTGGATGCAATTGCCTGTTGCCTTTGCATAAGCCCATCGAGTGCTAGTTTTGTGACATCCATTGCTCTGGTCGTTATTTCCATTTTAGCGACCCTCCTCTACCATTTGTAACTTTAGTTCGAAAACGGTTGACTCTTTATCTGATTTAACCAGTTCTAAGTCTCCACCCATCATTAGCATGGATGTTTTTGCTATTTTTAAACCTAAGCCGGAGCCTCCGTCCTCTTTTTTTGTAGTAAAGCCTTCTTCAAAAATTTTCTTTTGTACGGCTTTATCAATCATTATTCCGTTGTTTTCGATTAAGATACTAGCCGTATTGTCAGTGTTTATCTCTGTTTTTACCGTCAACTTACCATTATTTTGAAGAGCATATATGGCGTTACCTATTATATTTAATAACACACCCAGCACCTTTGTTTCATCGACTAAAACATTGATATTTTTCAAATTTGTTTCTATTTGAATGCTTTTTTGTGTAATTTTAGGCATGCAAAGTTCCAATGCCATTTCCACTAAATCTTTAATATTTAATTTTTCTGTTTTTATTTCAGAATTAGAGCGCAAATCATCCAGCAACATAGATATGGTTTTTGTTGATTTTTCTATAATTGTTTTTGTTGCCAGTATTTTTTCTGCAAATTCTCCATCTTCTTTTTCAGCTCTTTTTTCAATAATTTTGGAGTGTAAATCAATTACGGATAAATTATTTCTAATTTCGTGAATAATTTTTCTAATTTCAGTGTTTAGTAAAGGTTTTTCTTCTTTCACAACTTGCACTTCTGAGTTTATATGATGTTCTATGACAGCATCATTTAAACAATCAACAACTTTATTGAGAGCTACGCACATAAGTTCGTTTTCACGACGTTCTAAAGAGTATGGTTCAACGTCAGGCATAAAGTCTATTCTTGAGTTATCAATAATATGTTTTAGAATATCTTGTATTTTTCTTGAATTCAAATAAAAACTAATATTTGAAAATCCCTCAACTTCTGATTGTGCATAATCCCAAATTAGTGCAGCACAGTACCTTGGAGCTAATACTAATGCGAACTCAGTTGTGTCCCAAATATCTTCTTGCGCCACATTAATAGTGTTTTCTCCCATCTCTGAATAAAAATAAACACCGGCTTTAGAATAATCTAATCTTTTTAACAAGCCGTCTAAGCCTTTAGTATCGAACAAACGAACAAGCACAACTCCGTCGGAATTGCTTTCTATTACAGGTTCAACTATCGAGCGGAGCAAACTTTTTACAGTTTGCTCGCTCGCTTGTTTCATTTCGTTCTTAAATATAAACTCTCTCAAGAGATTTTTTTTAGGCTTAAATTTTTTCATATCCCTAATCTTTCAGCCTAGGCTGAATTCCCCTAAATCGCCATTTTTATTCTTTTTCTGTTTCCAAAGCCATTGTTTAGTGCATAAAGAACAGCTTGTGTTCTATCATTTACTTGTAATTTTTGGAAAATATTGTTTACGTGTGTTTTTACAGTTGTTTCAGAAATAAATAACTGATTAGCTACTCCTTTGTATGTTACACCTTGTGTCAAAAGTTCAAGAACCTCTTCTTCACGAGCTGTAAGATATGTCAAAAGATTTTCTTCATCAGTTACTTCGTTAAGTTCATCTCTGAATGATTTTTGGAAATATTCAAAGAATCTTGATGATAGAGCTGACGGAAGATAAATTTTTCCGTTTGCAACTTCCTCGATAGCATAAATTAATTGTGCAGATGCCATAGTTTTTAAGATATATCCTTTAGCACCTATTTTCATAGCTCGGAAAATTAAATCTTGATCGTCATAACCTGTGAGAGCTATAACTTTAACACCTAATTCTAATTTTTCAATTTCTTGAATTGCGGAAAGACCGTCTTTTTCAGGCATGTTGATGTCCATCAAAACAATATCCGGACGATATTTTTTAATTAAAGAAATACCAACATTTGCGCTGGTTGCTGTTGCAATTACATCATAATTGCTTTCCATGTTAATAAGTTCTTTTACTCCTGCAAGATGATCAAAATTATCATCGATTAAGATAATTCTTGATTTCTTTTTAAATTCTCCAAGTCTTCTCATTTACTCCCCCTAAAGTTTTATTTAATTACAATGAAACTAACAAATCGTTTTTTCACACTATGTATATTACATCTGTTTAGTGGAGTTTCTCATCAATAATAAGGTTTAATTTAGCATGTTTTAGGGTGTATTTATCGGTCTAAACCTTTTGGTCTATAAGTAATGAAAAGCGTTTTAACAGTTGCGTTTTTAGGGTGACAATCCTCCTATATCAAATATAGTAGTCTTTTTGACTGAGGATGAAAAAAATATCATACGTCAAAGAAAATAATATCCTCTGTAAAGAGGATTGTCCCTTTTAAAACATAATATATAGTGAATGAGAAGGGATAAAGAGGCATTTAATTATTATATGAAGACGATTTTAGCCAGAAAGTTATTTGAAAATAAAGACTTGTTGAATACAATAGAAATTGAAGCTGAGAATAAATTGACTTTAGATTTTGCTCATGTGGAAGACTTTAGTTTAGGAAATCTTAATACCTTGTTGAGTTTGCAAAAAATTGCTCTTTTTAATAATACAAAGTTGGATATAAAAAATACAGCGCCAAATGTGGATAAAATACTTTTTGAAACAGGCATATACAAAACTTTAAACGGATTTAAAACAAATCCTCTTCTATCAATAAAGAGGCCAAGTTTTACATAATGAACGGAATTTTATATACAGTTGCAACTCCTATCGGAAATCTTGAAGATATGTCTCCACGAGCTATAAAAACTCTTGAGAGTGTTGATTATATTTTGTGTGAAGATACAAGGGTGAGTTCAAAACTTTTGTCAAAATTTAATATTTCAAAAAAATTAATAGCTTACCATAAATTTAATGAAAAAGAGCAAGTAGATAAAGTTCTTGCGGATTTGAGAAATGGACAGAATATTGCATTAATTTCTGATGCAGGAACTCCTTGTGTTTCTGACCCTGGGCGGGTGTTGGTAAATGATGCATACAAGGAAGGTTTTAAGGTAATTCCGGTTAGCGGAGCTTGTGCTGTTTCTACCTTTTTGTCAGCGGTGCCAAAAGAAGATGAACCATATATTTTTACCGGATTTATTCCCAGAACTTTTTCTGAACAACAAAAATTTTTTGAAGAGAATTATTGTGCGGACTTGATTTTTTATGAATCGCCAAATCGTATCCTTAAGACGCTTGAAAATATAATAAAAATTTATGGAAACTCTGTGAGAGTGGCTGTTGGCAGGGAGCTTACAAAGTTATACGAGGAAATTTTGTCTGATACCGCTGAAAACATATACAATCATTTTAAAATGAATCAACCTAAGGGTGAATTTGTCGTTATGTTGTATAAAGAAAAAAATAATGACAAGACAAATCTTGAAACAGAAATAGAAAAAAAGGTAGTAATATTAAAAAATAAAGGATATTCCAGTAAAGATGTTTCAGTAATTTTATCTTTACTTTTTGATGTTAATAAAAATTTAATTTATAAAATAGCATCGGAGAAATAATTCTTTATTTTAGGTAAAATTATTTTAAAGACTAACCTTTTCTAAATATTATTTCATCGTTGTCGACATCTATTATTACTTCATCACCATTTGAAAACTCTTGAGCCAAAAGTTTTTTAGACAAAGGGTTTTCAACCATTTGGCGAATTGTTCTTTTTAACGGGCGAGCCCCATAAATCGGGTTAAATCCACGCTGTGCCAATAGTTCAGCCGCCTCGTCAGTAATTTCTATTGTAATTTCTTTGTCAAATAACAATTGTTTTAAATGTGATATTTGAATATCTACTATAGGAGTCAATTCTGCCATAGTAAGGGCTTTAAAGAATACTATTTCATCAATTCTGTTTAAAAATTCAGGTCTGAAATGTTGTTTCATAATTTCCATAACCTGTTCTTTTGTTTCTTCATACTTAGCCCCTGACATCATTGCAGAGAGTGTATTTTCAAGAATAATATTTGAGCCGATATTTGATGTCATAATAATCAATGTGTTTTTAAAATCAACTGTTCTGCCTTTACTGTCTGTCAATCGACCATCATCAAGAATTTGCAGCATTATGTTGAATACATCAGGATGAGCTTTTTCTATTTCGTCAAAGAGTACAACAGAATAAGGTTTGCGACGAACGGCTTCGGTTAACTGACCTCCTTCATCGTATCCGACATACCCCGGAGGGGCTCCAATAAGCCTTGAAACAGTGTGTTTTTCCATATATTCGGACATATCTATTCTAATTAAACTGTCTTCATCATTGAATATAAACTCTGCCAAAGCTTTTGCTAATTCTGTTTTTCCGACACCGGTGGGACCAAGGAAAATAAAAGAGCCGATTGGTCGTTTGGGGTCTTTTAATCCTGAACGCGCACGTCTAATGGCATCAGAAACAACGTTAACTGCTTCGTTTTGCCCAATCAAACGTTTGTGTAAAAATTCTTCCATTCTTAAAAGCTTTTGCATTTCACTTTCTACAAGGCGGCTTACTTCTATGCCTGTCCATTTTGAAACAATTTCAGCAATGTCGTCTTCGTCTATTTCTTCTTTCAATAGATGATTTTTAGTATCTTGTTCGCGATTTTGGACGGATTTTAATTGTTTTTCAAGGTCAATTAACTTGCCGTATTTGAGCTCAGCAGCTTTTTGTAAATCAGTGTTTCTTTCTGCAATTTCTATTTCGTGTTTTGTTGCATCAATTTCGTCTTTTAGTTTTGCTTCGCTTTGAATTACTGCTTTTTCTGCTTCCCACTGAGATTTTAAATTACTTATCTTACTATTTAAATCATCAATAGTTGCAGAAATTGTTTGAATTTTTTGGTTATTTTCATCCCCAAATTCTTTTTTCAATGCTTCACGTTCTATTTCTAATTGAATTTTTTGGCGCATCATAGAGTCAATTTCTTCGGGCATGGAGTCAATTTCTATTCTTAGCTTTGAGGCGGCTTCATCAATTAAATCAATAGCTTTATCCGGTAAAAATCTGTCTGTAATATATCTGTCTGATAGTTTTGCAGCAGCAATAAGTGCGGAGTCTTTAATTCTTATTCCGTGATGAACTTCGTATCGTTCTCCCAATCCGCGTAAAATACTAATTGTATCTTCTACGCTTGGCTCTTCTACGTATACAGGTTGGAAACGACGTTCTAAAGCAGGGTCTTTTTCAATATATTTACGATATTCATTAATAGTTGTAGCTCCAATACATCTTAAAATACCTCTGGCGAGCATTGGTTTTAGTAAATTGCCTGCATCCATTGAGCCTTCGGTTGAGCCTGCACCAATTACAGTATGTAATTCGTCAATAAACATAACTATTTCGCCGTTAGAATCTTCCACTTCTTTTAGTACAGCTTTTAGCCGTTCTTCAAACTCGCCACGAAATTTAGCTCCTGCAACTAAAGCTCCTAAATCCAAAGAAATTAGTTTTGTGTCTTTTAAACTTTCCGGTACGTCCCCACGAACAATTCTTTGTGCTAATCCTTCTATGATGGCTGTTTTTCCGACACCGGGTTCACCAATTAATACAGGATTGTTTTTTGTACGGCGATTCAAAACCTGAACAACACGACGAATTTCTTCATCTCGACCGATAACGGGGTCAAGTTTTCCTTTTTTTGCCATTGCGGTTAAGTCTGTTGAGTACTTTTCTAAAGCTTTGTATTGAGATTCTGCGTTTTTTGAATTCACTGATTTGTTTCCTCTGATTTTTTTCATTGCTTTTAAAATATTTTCAACACTAATTCCTGATTTTTTAAGAGTATTTTGTATTGAAGAGTTATCGAGATGTGTCATAGCTATTAAAATATGTTCAATAGAAATAAAATCATCTTTTAATTTATCTGCTTCTTGAGCTGCAATATCTAACAACATATTAGTTTCATTAGATAAATATAATTGTTGGGCGGAGGTCATTGTTGCAATTTTAGGTTGATCTTCTATAAATTTAATAATTTCGTCTTTAAATTTACCTTGCAACTTTAACTCTTGCGTATAGTCCTTTGCTATTCCGTCATTATCCTCGATTATTGCTAATGCAATATGCTCTGGCATCATTTGAGAATTATGGTAGCGAGCCATTATTTGTTGGGCCGCATATATGATTTGTTGTGTGTAGTCGGTTAGTCTGTTAAAGTCAATCATAATTGAACCTCCTAAATTATTGTTTATATTGTTATTTTAATAGTATTTTTTAAAAAATCATAAAAAATTTATTTTTATTTAATTATTTATTGAAAATTTATTTAGGAATTCTATAATTAGTGAGAACTGCACATTTTGTGATAAGTCCTATATTGAATAGATTTTGAACCTGAGATTGATTATATCCAACTATATGTTGGATAAGCATTTGTCTTGCTTCTGTTTTTGCTTTTTGGGCTTGTAATACGTCCAGAAAAGTTGCTTCTCCTATTTCCATTCTAACAAGTGAAATTTTTAAACTTTCATCTGCGGCAATAACTTCTTTTTTGCTTGCTTCAATTTTTTCTAACTGGGTTTTAGATGCATAGTAGGCATTTATAATATCTTCTTTTACTTGGCGTTCAAGTTTTTTTAAACGGAAATTTTCAGCTTTGATTTTTTCTTTTTCCATTTTTGCTCTTAATACGGTATTAACCCCGAGATTTTTACCAATGGGAACTTTTGCTTGGAGAGTTAAAGATTCATTGGTTCTTAATCCGAGTCTTATGGTACCGACTTGTTGGTGTGAGGCAAAAACTCCGATTTGAGGAATAAAATCTGCATAAACTTCTTTTTGACGAATTTCCATTGCCCTAATTTCTTCACGAATTCTGTTTAAGTCATCTCGTTCTTTTAATGCTATTTTGTATAAATCTTCAACGGAATATTTTTCATCTAGTATTTTCTGTATTCTTATGGTTTGTTCGACGGGATAAATTGTGGTAATAACATCGACCCCCATAATATTGGCAAGTTTTGCCTGAGAATAACGCAAACTATTAAAAAGGGTTATATATTCTTGTTTGGCTTTTGCGGCTTCCGCTTCTGCACGATATATGTCAAATTTTGAGCTTAATCCTGCTTTGTATTTTGCTTCTACCATTTTTAATTGTTCTTCTCTGTCTTGTAGATTTATTCTGTAGACGTCAATTTCAAGTTTTTTACCTAATAAGTTGTAATATTGTAGTGCGGTATTCAATAACACTTCATCAAGTGTATAGTCAAGGTTGTAAGTTGCGGCCCTGATGGCTTTTTTAATTGCGGCCATTTCAAAGATAGTGCGTCCTTGATTTGTTATATCCCAAGTTAAGTCAAAAGAACTTTCGATGACTGTTTCGTGTACTTTTAAGGGAACTACTCCACCAACCAAAAATTCACCGCGTAAATCAGCAATATTAAATGTATAGCTAAAATCAGGTAATAATTCTGCTGTTTTTGCTCCGAATTCGTATTCTACTGCGCGTAAAGTATGATAGTTTATTTTTAAATCGTAACTCATTTGAGCGGCTGTAACTATACAGTCAGCCAACGTTGCGTATGATACGTCAATATCAAGATTTTTTTTAATTTCAGTTTCTAAAAAAACTTTTTTATCTTCGCTTATTGGTGATTTATTTGAATCTATATTTTCTAAAAAATTATCTTCTTTATATTCCCAAATTAGTCCAATCTCTGCGTTGCATCGCAGTGGAAAAAACATTGAAAACAAAAATAATGCTATATAAAAAAGTTTTTTCATAGCAAAATTTTATTTTAAATTTGAATGAGGTTTTATACACCAGAAGAATAGAGAGAAAAGGAAGTTAGGCTAATTCTGATAGGTACTTTTATTTTTCCCTTTTGATATTAAATATAATTACTTCTTGATTTTTATATCAAAACATAAGATAATTTTTGTATGGATAAGAAATTAAGTAAAGTTTTAAAAATATCTTTGTTGTCTTGCGCTTTTATGGCAAGTTGTTTGTCCCCTGTTTTTGCTAAAATGTCGGCAACTGCGCATAAATATTATGAAAATGCTTGCAGAGCGGAAGCTGCTCAAAATTATCTTCAAGCTATTGATCAAATAAAATTGGCATTGATGGAATCACCTAACGATGCTCTTTTATATACCAAAATAGCAGGTTTATATTCAGAAATTGGTGATTGGAAAAATTCGCTTTCTATGTATAAAAAAGCGATTCGTTTGCGTCCAAATGATGCTTTTATATATATAAGTGTTGGAAATATTTTGCAGCAACAGCATAAGTATAATGATGCTTTTAGTGCATATTATCAGGCGCTGACAATTTTTCCGGATTATAAGTATAATTATCTAAATATGGCTAATGTTAAGTATCTTTTGGGTGAAAAAGCAGAAGCTTTAGAATATTATAAAACGTTTTTGAATTATTATTCGGATAATACGGAAGCTCGTGAAAATTTGGCTTCTATTTATCTTGAATTAAATGAACCTCAAAATGCTGTAGATGAATATACAAAATTGTATAATGCCAATCCTAAAATATTTAAAGAGTTTTCTAATTATGGTTTGGCTCTTTTGAAAACAGATAGTTATGAAAATGCGGCCGAAATGCTTAAACAAGCGATAAAACAAAATGATGAAGATTATGCGGCGCATGGTAACTTAGCATTGGCATATGTGCGTTTAGGTGAAGATGAAAAAGCTCTTCAAGAATTTGAAAATGCTTTTAAAATAAATCCGGGATTGGATACTTTGAAATTTGACTATGCAAATTTACTTGCTGATGTCGGGCAATTTGATAAAGCGATAGAACAGTATATGTCGTATATTAGATTTAATCCATCAAATTCAGATGTTTATACCAATATGGGTATTTTATATGCTAAAAACAAACAATATGATAACGCAATAGATGCTTTTGCGAAGTCATTAGAGCTTAAACCTGCAAATATTGAAATTCAAAAAGAACTCGCAAGAGCCTACCACCTTTCTGGACAATACGGTAAAGCTGTTATTATTTACGATGAAATTTTGGTTTCTGCAAAAGAAGATTATGACATACTTTTGGATAAGGCATTGGCTTTGCATGGTAGCGGAGATGTTACGGCTGCGATTGATATTTATACTAAATTGCTTGAAAAGAAACAGGATAACAGAGTTGTTGAAAACTTAGCAAAGGCTTATGTTTTCAAAGGAAATGAACTTAAAAGAGTAGGTAATTATCAAAAAGCAATTGAAAATTATGATTTAGCTAAAAAAATTAATGATAAAGAGTTTGAGGCATATGAAGGTAGTGCCGATTCATATGATAAATTAGGCGAAAAAGAGAAAGCTGTAGAAAATTATTCTAAAGCGGTTGAAATTGAACCTGAAAATGAAAATATTATATTTGAGTATGCGGAAAAACTTTCTAAATATGAAAAAGAGTCAGAGGCAACAGATATTTATTTGAAAATGTTAGAAAAGAATTCGAAAAATATTGATGCTTTAGTGGCATTAGGTGATTTATATACAAAAAAACAAGAGTATAAAAATGCTTTACCTCTATATCAAAAGGCTACTGAAATAATTCCTGAAAATGAAATTATTCTAATTAAGCTTGGTAATGCATATAAGTTGGATAATGATAATGAAAAAGCTTTAGAATGTTATGAAAAAACAATTCAAATTAATCCCAAAAATGAAGATGCAATTTTTAATAAAGGTTTAATTAAAGCAGAACAAAATAAGCTGAAAGAAGCAAAAGATTGTTTTAAAGAAGTTCTAAAAATTAATAATAATTATGCATATGGTTATTATGCTTTAGCAATGGCATATGAAGCAGAAGGGATGCTGAAGGATGCGCTTTCTAACTACGAAAAATTCCTTTCTTTATCAACAGAGGAAAGTGTAAATAACAGTATTCAAGAAAAAGTGGATTATTTGAAGAATAAGCTACAACAAGAATGATATTAAAACGTTTTTTATGTTTAATTATTATATTGGTAAGTTTTTTCTTGTGTGGTTGCGACAAGAGAAAACCTGTTATTTTGTTCAATAATCAGCCTATAAATTCAGTAACGGTACAAGCGCCGACTAATATGTTTGAGCTTGGAGAAACAACACATTATGTGATTTTTAATCCCGCTGGCTTTGACTCTCCATATTTGCGGTTGCAAATAATTAAAAAAGATACCAAAACTCAAAATTGGGGTTTTAAGCTTTATCGAGCGCAAGATTTAAAAATAGATACAAGCAAAAATTTTTATATTGATTATATAAAAATACATCAAGCAGGTACGTATATTGTTTCTGTTTATTATCTTAATGATTTGAACAGACCGATTGTTCGTGGCTTGTTTAAGGTTAAATAATGCTTTCTGACTGGATAAAATTTTATATAAATAAAATATTTTCTTCTAAATATCGCAAAACAGGCAAATGTAAACAATGTGGACAATGTTGCCGTTCTATTGTGTTTACGGATAATAATCAGCCAATTAATGATATAGAAAAATTTAGAGAACTCCAAATGAAATATAAATTTTATCGACACTTTGACGTAAATGGTTATGATTCGCAAGGAAATTTATTGTTTAAATGTAAATCCCTTGATTCAAAAAACCGCTGTAAAGATTATTTTTTTAGATCTTTGTATTGTCGTAAATATCCTGATATAGACAAAAAATTTATTATGGCAGGAGGTGTATTGCTTGATAATTGCGGTTATAAAATAGTTCCTGATAAAAAATTTATTGACTATTTGAATTAATCCTCTATTTGTTTGAACTTTTGTTTAGAATGTTGCTATAAATTTGGGTTTTAATTATTATGATTAAAAACATTGGAGTTTAATTATGAAACGAGTATTTTTAATATTTACATTGCTTTTTGCCTCTGTATTAACAACTGCGTGTATTAATAATTTTGCAGTTCAAGAGCTTAATAATAAAGCTAAAGAATATTTAGATGAAGGAAAAACAGAAAAGGCTATTTGTCGATACAAATCCAGTTTGGATTTAGATTCAAGCATTTTTGAAACACATTATAATCTTGGTGTTGCTTATATTAGCGCAAAGGAATATGATGAAGCTGTAGAAACATTAAAAGCCGCCATAAAAATAAATTCTGAAATAGCTGATGCCTATTATTCTTTAGGTGTTGCTCTTGAAAATATTGCTTTTGATAAAATCGATGGCGATCTTGAAAATGAAGAAGATACAAAAAAAGAATTAACAAATGAACAAAAAGAAGAGCTTTCAGGGATTCTTTTGGAGTCTATTGATAATTATAATCAATATTTGGCGCATAATTCTCAAGCAAAGGACAAGGATAAAGTTATAGCGCATATTGAAGAATTAAACAAGGAATTAATAAAATATTCGACCAAAGAAGAAGATAAGGATTAATATTAATGATTGCGCCAAGTAGTAGTGTTGCATTTTCTATTGGCGGATTTGATGTTGCATATTACAGCATAACAATGTTTTTAGCAATTATTTGTGCTACTTTTTTTAGTGTGGGG
The DNA here is from genome assembly GCA_045636305.1 of Candidatus Gastranaerophilaceae bacterium. Classification (GTDB taxonomy): domain Bacteria; phylum Cyanobacteriota; class Vampirovibrionia; order Gastranaerophilales; family Gastranaerophilaceae; genus RGIG2134. The sequence continues at coordinate 21,037 of JAZTXF010000032.1, forward strand.
CTTGCAAAAAAATATTATCCGGAAATTGATAAAGAAAGGATTTATGATTTATTACCTTGGATTGTTCTTTTTGGAATAATCGGAGCACGTATTTATTATGTCATTGCTGATTGGCAATATTATTCAGAACATTTAAATGAAATTTTAGCTATAAGACAAGGCGGATTATCTATTCATGGTGCACTTCTTGGTGGTATTTTGGGCGGATATGTATACGTAAAAAAACATTCCTTAAATTTTTTAAAATATTTGGATGTTTTTTCATATGGAATAATTTTAGGACAAATAATCGGACGGTTTGGAAATTATTTTAATATTGAAGCTTTTGGCAAACCTTGTTATTTTTCAAAAATAATATGTATGTACGTGCCTGAAGTAAAAAGACCTTTTCAGTATTTAGATGTAAATTATTTTCATCCGACTTTCTTGTATGAAATGATTTGGAATTTGATAGTTTTATTAATATTGTTTTTTGTAATTAGAAGAATAGCAAAAAAAGCTGATGGTGTTTTGTTTTTTTCTTATTTGGGCCTTTATTCCGTTGGCAGATTTTTAATAGAGGGTATCCGGGTTGATAGTGTGAAAAATATCGGTGAGGTTCCGCTTGCGGCTTTTGTTAGTTTTTTATTGCTTTGTTTGTCCATTATTGTTTGCTTTTTTCTTCAAAAAATTAAAAACAAATAGTTCTTTTTTCGGTAACTACTATATCAATTTTTTCGTCAAAACTGTTAGCAAAGATTGAGTCGACAACGAATTCATCATAGACAAGAGATATTATTTTGGTTTTGCTTTTGTTTAATGTTTTGATAAAACGGTCATAAAATCCTTTTCCGTATCCTAGTCTGTTGCCTTTTAAATCTACGCATATCGCAGGTGCTATCACAACATCTATATCTGCTATGTCTGTTTTTGAAGTGTTATATGGTTCCAATATGTTGAATTTGCCTTCAACATATTTTTTACCTGCGTAAAAAGGATAAATTTCATTATCAATAATTTTAGGAAAACAAAACGTTTTATCATCTTTTAGCAGAGGCAAAACATTAATTTCTTTTTTCAACGGATAAAATAACATAACAGTTTGTGAAGAAGTGTATAAAATATTGTTGTGCAGTGAGTAAATTATTTGTTCGTCGAGATTATTAAAATTGTTGCGGTTTCTGAGGTTGAGAAAATATTTTCGGATATCTTGTTTTGTTTTCATATTTTTGTGGATATTTTTTCAAAAAAACTATATAATAAATATTAGTCAGTTTATACATTAATAGGATTAAAGTCAATATGGATCATAAGGAAATCGGAAAACGCTTGAAAAAAGCAAGGCTTGAGGCAGGACTAACACAGGAACATTTAGCAAATCTTTTAGATATACCTATTTCCGGTGTGTCTGTTCTTGAATCCGGTCATAGGAAATTAGACATATTGGAATTGTTAAAAATTGCTGATTTTTATTCAAAACCACCTGAATGGTTCTATTGTGCGCATAATCCTAAAGAAAAAAGAAGATGGTATGATAAGAACGCGGTGACAGAAGAAGCTTTTGAGTTGTTAAGAGCAGCGCCTACAAAATTCCAGTTAAGCGTAGCTCATGCAATTATTGGCTTCTTAAAAAATGGTGAGTTAGTAGAGGTGGATGAATAATTATATTATCCGCAAATTTCTTTGTATACAGCCATATATTTTGTCGCACTTTTATCCCAAGTGAAATCTGCTTGCATGGCGCTTTTTCGCATAGCATTTAGTGTATATTTGTCTTGGAATACATTCTCAGCTCTTTTAATTGCCTCAAGCATCTCCCATCCGTTGTAACCATAGAATTTAAATCCGGTTGAACCATCAAGAGGGTATCCTTTTATTGTGTCTTCAAGTCCGCCGGTCGCTCTTGCGATTGGCAAACAGCCATATCTCATTGCAATAAGTTGGGATAATCCGCAAGGCTCAAATTTGGATGGCATAAGGAAAAAGTCAGAACCCGCATAAATTTTGTTAGCTAAATCAGCCTTGTAGTCTACCATTGCCCTGATGTTCCAAGAATTGTTAGAAAGCCAAATCATAAGGTTTTC
>JAZTXF010000033.1:0-2025 GCA_045636305.1 Candidatus Gastranaerophilaceae bacterium
TAAATACCTTGTTTTGGTAATCATGCAAATTGATACGCCAAAGGCACGGTCAGTAACATTATGATTTCCTTATCCTGACCAAAAAACTACTTCATTCAAACCCTACAGAGCCGATTTGTAGTTTTGAATTGCAAAAGTAAATGCATTTGATTTTTAATGATTTATTCAAATGTAGTTCAAAAAAAATATCATAGTATTCCTTCTTTTCGAGAAAAACTATGATTTTATTAATCAGAACTAGATAATAAAAAATTAATTGATAATCGTTTAAAAATCTACAACACATTACTCTCACTATTTTTACATCATCATGTTTCGTTACTTTCTTTTGATAAAATTCATTACATGATATATAGTTGTAATTCAGATTTTAACACCGATACATTGGATGAATTAAATTTTACCCTATTATCAATCTGTTTGCAATAGGGTGTCATGCGAATGATAGTATAGTACCAATCGTCCTTAGATTATATAGCCTCAAGAATATCTAATAAGGCGGTTGAATTTCCCTCGTTATGGAAAATTATTTTCATAACGATAAAAATATAACAACTAGGTTATGTAGATAAATATTTATCGTGATGAATTTTAAGTCGAAATATTTCAATAAAACACATAAAATTCTTGTAAAAGGAGAAAAGTTAGTTCTAATGCATCTTTTCAGAAGTTACTAATGGCAATTTCTAAAAATTGCTTTGCAGGTGTTCTGTGATTTTTTGCCAGAAAGATTTATACTTTTTTTAGATTGAGCATAGCGGGCTACATGATTGAGAAAGAAATAAAAAGATTTCGCTAAAAACCTAAAGCACGCAAAAGTTTCAACGAACGTTCTTATATTATTACGAAACGTGAAACTTTTAAAAGTTACCTAATAATAATTTGCTATTAAACCATAATTAATATAAAAAATATCCGTTGTTAATACCTATAAATCAAATCGATATAAAATGAATAATTTAAACACACATTTGCAAACAAGCAACTTCAGACGAAGAAAAAAATCTAATCAAATTTTTGTAGAAGAACTTATTAAAAGACAACAATTAAAGGTTTCCTCCAATACTCAAAAAGTAAATCTGGCATTATTGAAGCACTTAAAAGAATATTGTGGTAAAGAATTATTAATCAATGATATTGATTCAAAATTTTGCATCTCTTTTGCTTCATATCTGATAAACAACGCAAAAGTAAAAATTACTAGTGCAAGAACCTATATGCACAAACTTCATGCCATATTGCAAGAGGCTGTTTATTTAGAGTATATATGCTCAAATCCAATGCCTCCAATGTGTAAACTTTTGCCCAAATATATTCCTAAAGAAAGGGAAAGTTTGACTGTGGATGAAGTGAAAAAGTTGGAAAATACAGAATGTAAACATGAAGAAACAAAATTAGCCTTCTTATTTTCTTGTTATACAGGAATCAGATTATCTGATATAGAAACTCTTAGATGGGAAAATATCAGAAGACAAAAAAGCTATTATGCGTTGGTCAAAATTCAAGTAAAGACAAATCAAGTGGTTAGGGTTCCCCTAAGTTCTCAAGCTTTAATAATTCTTGAAAAGATTAAAAAAATGTTTGGCAAATACAATGAAAACGACCTGATATTTCCAATGTATTCTAGAACAACTATTTATTCTGACTTAAAAGAATGGGCACGAAGGGCTCAAATAGATAAACATATAACATTCCACGTTTCGAGAATAAGTTTTGTAACTATATCGATATCTGCTGGAATAAGTCTGTATGTCATTTCCAAATTATGTGGGCATAAAAATATCAAAACCACACAGATTTATGCCAGAATTTTAGACACAACTTACATTGATGCCATAAATAATTTCGAAAATATGTTTGAAAAGACTTCAAAAAAAAGAAAAAATATTATTACTGTCCGCTAAACATGACATATTGCTCCCAATCTTCTGAATTACAAAGATTGGGAGTTTATTTTTCTTAAGCAAGCCCCCCCTTTATTAATTTATACCTCATCAGGAGGTGATTCAGAGGCCTCCATAAGTA
>JAZTXF010000034.1:0-12150 GCA_045636305.1 Candidatus Gastranaerophilaceae bacterium
ACCTTGTCTCCGGCCTTTGCAACCTGCCCTAAAAGCCCGAATACATAACCGCCTACCGTAGATTCTTCATGGTCAATATCCGGCAAATCCATACAGTCAAATGCTTCTTCAATCAAAACGGCACCATCGAACTCACATACACATTCATCAATTTTCTTGATTACTTCACAGCACAACGTATCGTGTTCGTCCCAAATATCGCCAACCAATTCTTCCAAAATATCTTCCATAGTGAGCATACCTGCGGTTCCGCCGTATTCATCAACAACGATTGCCAAGTGAATGCGTTTACACATCATTTCGTGCAAAATTTCAGAAATCGATTTGTTTTCGGGAACGAATATGATTTCTCTTTTGATTTTTGATAAAAAGTTCTTATCATCCCTTTCTGAACTATGCTCTAAGAAATCTCTGATATGAATCATTCCCACAACGTGGTCCCTGTCTTTATTGCAAATAGGAAAACGGTTGTGATTATGTGTTTTGATAAAATCCAGAGCTTCTTCATAAGTATAATCAGTATAAAGACATTTTATGTCTTGTCTGGGTATCATAACTTCATAGGCACAAATTTCCGAAAAATCTATCGCATTTTGAATTATTTCGCTCTCGGTTTCATCAATAATTCCGCCTTTTTGCGAAGCATCAACAATAATCTTAATCTCTTCTTCGGAGTGAGCGTTTTCATCTTCATTAGTTTGAGGAACACCCATCATTTTCAATATCACTATCGAAACGTGATCAAAAACCCAAATAAACGGCGCAAAAAGACGATTAAATGTATATAATGCCGGTGCAATACGCAAAACATAGCGTTCTGTATCTTGAATTGCTAAAGATTTCGGAACCAATTCGCCTAATACAACGTGTAATAAAGTTATAAATGTAAACGCAATACCAAAACTCAAAGAATGCAACAATACCGGATTATCAGCCAACCACCCGCTAAAGCATTGTTCCAACAATTTTGAAACGGCAGGTTCACCAATCCAACCCAAACCGAGTGATGCAATCGTAATACCTAACTGTATTGCACTAAGATATGTGTTAAGTCTGTCATTTATTTTTAATGCTATTTTAGCACGTTTATTCCCTTGATGAGCAAGCTCTTCAAGTTTAGTCCGTCTTATTTTAACAATAGAAAACTCAGATACTACAAAGAAAGCATTAGCAAAAACCAAAAACAACACTAATGCGATGTTAATAACATAAACATAAATGGGTGTCATAGTATAAAATCAGGTACCTCTTAAATATAAAAAACGTATTAATTCTATATATTGTTGTCGCGTTTGTCAATCTATAATCATTAAGATTTTAGGTTACATATATAACTCAAGATATTAATAACAAATAAAAAGAGGAAAACCCCTCTTTTTATTGAATTTAAATTCCTATAACCAACGGCAAACTAAATGTCTAATTTATTTAAATGATAATCGACAAGTTCCCCGCCGTAACAAACAATATTAGATATACCGTAAGATAGCTTTTTAATGTAGAAAGTTATCGGAACCCCTTTATAATTCCACTCTATTCTATCAAAAAATTCATTATCTTGGTGAACAACATCAGCATTTTTGCTCATAAAATCAATCACTTTTTTAGCATCATCTTTAGTAAGAGCATTTTGTATAATCCATTGTGAATACGGATTGTCAATTTTTCCGTTTAACGTATTCAAATTTAATGTTTTTAAACTGACTGTTTTTATGTTCGGATACGTATCTATATATTTTTTTATTTCCGCTAAATAATCTTCAAAACTTTTATGTTTCATCAAAACATAATTTAATCGTACATCAGCTTGATAAAATAGCGGAGAATTAATATAGTCCTCATTATACCCTAAAATTTGCATATCTTTTGAACTGTCAAAATCAACTCTTGTAATCTCAACTGTAAAGTCATCTTTAATCAAGTTTAGTTTGTCTTTTTCAAAAAAGATATTTCCTGAAGACTGAAAACGTTTTTCTTCAAATATATTAACATTTTTTGTTGCAGTGACTATTTTATTTATCGTATCAAAACTATGCAATGAGGGTTCGCCGTTACCGCAAAAAATAAAATATCTGAAATTTATATCTTTATCCTTCAAATATTGTAATTTTTGTTCAAATTCTTCAAGTTTATCATCAACCATAGGCCATTTTGTTATTTTTGCCGTACAATACGGACAATTTTTATTACATTTGAAAGATGATAAAATAAGCTCAAATTCTTTATATTTCATTTTAAATGACCTCCTCTAAAGTTTGTTGTATCATTGGTGTAAGTTCCGAATAAGTTTTATATTTTCTAATTATCAAATCTTTGCTTCGTTTTATGGCATTAGCAATAGCAAACCAGTATTCTGATTTTATGTCATAGGCAGTGTCTTCTTCTTGGTAAAAAATAATGATTTTCTTATTGTTCTCTAAAGCCCATCCCAATTCCACAACCGAACCGACAGAAAAACTTTCTCCCAGAACCACAACAAAAACATCACTATTTTGTATTTGTTTATATTCGGCATTCAGCACCTCATTACAATCCGTTGATGTAAAAATACCGTTTGATGCCTGCTCACAATAAAATGGTCCGAAATATTGAAATTTGTTATTTATAACAAGATTATTTTGATAGTAGGTCAACAATTTTGAACTACCCAGCAATATCGAACGAAAATCATTTATCAAAGATTTTTCCAGAGAAATTCCCTGCTGTTTTATTTTATTAAATTTACCTGCAAAATATACTTTTTTCATTTTGATGCCCCCTTCATAATTCTATTCCAATTAAAAAATGAAATTACAGCCATCAATGTCCAAACAATATTTAAGGCTATCAAATAATATGCTTGTCTTTCCAATAAACTATATTGAAAAACGTAGCAAATATCGTTAATAAACCAAATTATCCACGTATCCAGCTTTTTTCTTACCATATAATAAGTAGCAACAAAAGATGTTGTTGTTGTGAAAGAATCAATAAAAGGTAATGGATCTTGAGTATGGCCCAATAGTATAAATAAAGTTATTGTTCCTAAAACTATAACCGAAAAATACATTAATCGTTCATTATTTGTGCATTTTGTTATAAGGAATTTGCTCTCATTTTTCCATAAAAACCAACCTAACACCCCAAAAATCAAATAAACGCCATTACCCAAAACATCGCCGTACAACTTGTTTAAGTACGAAAAAGTAAGTAAACAAATAATTTGTGCAATATAGAATATCCAATTAATCCGTTTATTTAAGAGCACAAGTATTCCTTGCGATAATCCCAAGATTGTCGCTCCTATTTCCAATATCATCATTGTTTTATCGCCCCGTATTCAAATTATTAAAATTATACGGAAGAAGTTTTTGCATAAAACAAATGTGCTTTGTCGTTTCATTAGCAAAACGCAACTTTTCTATTCTGAATCTGCATTTTTCTCTTAAGCACGCTTCTTTAATTTGCTCCGGCAAAAATTCTCTTATCAACGGCAAAAAATCATCTTTTTTATCCGGATAAAATTTCAGCAGTGTGTCATAAGCATTTAGAGGTTTATCCGGCTTTGTAATTCTTGCGGATTCCCAATCAATAATTGTATCTATTAAATCATCTCTGGTTTTAGCTAAATCGTTTCTGACATGATGTTTATTATTTTTTCGATGAATTTTTTGAATATCATCAAGCTTTATCCATAAAGCCATATATAAGAAAGGCTTATCTGCATCATGAAAATATCCTCGCCATGTATTTTTTCCTCTAAGTTGTTTTTCAACTTTCAAAAAAGCTTTTTTGTGACGAAGAGTATATAAAATTTTTTGAAATCTCTTCTTTAATTCTAAACTCATATCAACCCCCTATATTTTAGAAAAATTGATAATTGTCAGATAAGTGTTTTGACTAAATTCAGCCATATTTTTTCTCCTTGACAGTAGGTTTATAAATTATTGATTTGTCTCGACTGTCCCTACAAGACCCAAATCAACCAAGAAACTCCATAGCTTCTTTTATATTTTTTCATCCTCATAAAAACTTTTTTGGATAAGCTCTATATTTTCAGGATGAACAAAATCCTTATATCGTGCATCTTTTAAAGCAATCATATCTCTCACCATATTTCCGGATAAAAACGGAAAATCTTGAGTTGTACGAGAACAAACTCCGACATTAGGAACATCATTTTTAAAAAATAAATATTCACTTTCATTCCCAACATAAATAATATCAGGACTGGGTTTATCCGATTGCTCTTTTGCTATTGTTTCTAACACATGAAAATTCCAAGGCATATTATTTGCATCTTTTATACCTATAATTCTCAAACGATTGTATGCCTCATTTTTACGCCATACATTTTGTATCATTTTTTTACGAGTAAAGTATGGTAAAGGATTTTTTTCAGTTCCGCTTTCTTGTGCAGAACCGATTAAAACCGTGCCATAAGCACATTCTTCCATCATTTTTCTTATTAATCTGTCGTGTCCGATATGAAAAGGCTGACAGCGGATAATACAAAAACCATGTTGATATTTAAACATAAAAAAACCTTTCATAAGAAAGGCCAACCCACCGAATAGAAAAACATCCTACTCTATACTATCGATGACCGGCCAAGTCGTTATGTTCGTGCCTATTGCCCTCAAGCACCCGAACACCATTAATATATTTAACAAAAAAACATTTGTCAATACTCTTTCATAAAGCCCATATAACATTTTAAATAAAAAAAAGCGACAGTCTGCAAACTGTCGCTTTAATAACATAACCGAGCATAACTCACTCAAACGGCAAAACATTTTTACCGCCGTTAGCTTCCAATTTATTTGTTTTTTTATTATACGCTATTCCGCCTCCTTCTCTGAAATAAGGTGCAGAATACGTACCGTCTTGCCTTCGCAAGCTCCACAAGTTGATAATATACTCCACCAATTTTTTAACCAGCCAACAGACAAGAATAGTAATTACGAGAAGTATTATCACCAAAAAAATCAGCTTCATACTAAAATTTTTAATAATTAATAACTGTTTTAATTAACTCTTTCGGTTTTTTGAAGTGCAAAGAAATATTCACATAGTTCCGTATACATCAAAAGAATTGCCACAAGCATACCGGGAGAATGGTCTTCATAATTGATGTACATAGCATAGTTAACGTTGTGCCAGTGTTCCCGCATACGTTTTATACCTACACTTCGCCAATACAAAAACATCATCCCGCCAAAAAAAATAGCCCAAATCGGCAAAATCCAAAAACCTGACTTTTGCTCATAAACCCGTTTACAACGCCACAGAACAAAAGCTTCATACCCTAGCAACAAGACAGGAACTATAATAATCCAAAGTCCGCTACTCATAATAAAATCAAAAATCGTTCCCATAAGCTAAAATTTTAAAGTTATAAAAATATCTTACTAATTTCAAAATCAATCGGCAATATATATAAAAGCATAAAAACATTCAAGAATTAATTACAAAAAAAAGAGGTCTGTGACAGACCTCTCTGAGTATCAACCGGAAAAATTGTCGATTATATATCATTACCAATTTCCAGCGTGTGATTTTTAAACTTCATAATTTGAGGTTGTGGATTTCCCTTTTCATCAAGAGGCACAACAACCGTAACCAAGTTACCCTTCTCTGACATTGCGATATGGCAAAGTCGTGACTCGAGGAACTGTGCAGCACTGCAAGGGTTCAACACTCGAGTATGAACATGGCAAAACTCCATTCTTTTACTGATAAATTGGTTAGTTTCCGATGAAACTACCTCCAAGAGAATGGGAGCATAAACTTTGTCTCCGACAGATACAATTTTAGTATTCGCAACCAAAACACCTGTAATCTCAATAGTCTTTTTCATAGTTTTCATAGTTTAATAATTTTAAGAAATATAACAAAATGTACAAGCATATTACATATAATCGAGTAATTTTCAAGCTTTTTATTCAGATTAACTTAATCTTTAGATATTGTTTTTATCCTATTGCAAAACATATTTTTAATTTTTAGGAGATGCTGATGGCTAAATTTGTGATTTTTGGTTTAGGAATGGTCGGTAGTTCTTTTTTAAGAATTGTACATAAAAATTCATTATTCGACGCAGACAACTGGTATGCAATCGATAAAAACCCGCAAGCTCTAAATGATTTTGAAGCTGCCGGCGGTAAAAAATCACATTTTATAGTTTCTAATATTCAACAAAAACAATATGATCCCATTTTTTCTATTTTAGAAAAGGGAGATTATTTGCTCGATTTCAGTTCTTCTCAAACTAACACTGATTTTCTTGAAATTTGTATCAACAAAGATATTCATTATCTTTCAACAAGCAGTTTACCTTATGAGCCGGAAGGTGTGATTATTCACGAATATCACGATTTTTGCGTATATAAGGAAATGAAAAAAATCAACAAACCAAACGGTCCTACTTCTATCATCGAATTTGGTATGAATCCGGGTATGGTTTCAACTTTTATGAAACAGGGAATTAGAGAAATCGTTAAAAACGATAATACTCCGTTTGTCGTCGAAAACAGAGAAAAATTACAGAATTTAATCTCTCAAAACAAGTTTGCCGAAGCGGCGCAAATGTTAGAAGTTGAAATTGTTCACATATCCGATATTGATACAACCGAGACTAATTTTGAACCTAAAGAAAATTGTGTATATTCCACTTGGAATGTAGAAGCTTTTTCCGATGAAACTTTGGCAAGCTGCGAAATATCTTTAGGAACAGATATTAACTTTGACACTTTCGGTAACGAAATTGAAGATTGTAGCGAAAGCGACAGGCATTTGATTTTAGATAAAATACCGGTAAGTTGCGTTGACCAGTCTTTTTCACCATGGGGAAGTTTTGACGGATATATTGTTCCACACGAAGAAATATATTCCATCGGCGATTTTTTAACCGTTCGCAAAAATGATAAAGTAACGTACAAACCGTCCGTATATTTTGTATATATGCCGTCAAAAATTGCCGTTGCTTCATTATTAGACGGCCATCAAAAAGGCTTTAAAGGATTTGAGGAATATTTAATCAAACCGGAAGACATCGCACAAGGGGGCGAAGCCGTAGGAATTGTACTTGACGGCAAAAATTTTGAAACTCGCTACTTTGGCAACAAACTGGTTGCACCGATAGAAAACGAAACCCCGACGATTTTACAAGTTTCAGCTTCTGCCTATGCTGCTTTCCGCTATATGCTCGATAATCCTAACGAGGGATTTTTGTTCCCGGAAGAAGTTGACGACAACAAAATTGTGGAATATGCCAAACCGGTTTTGAAAGAATATGTATCTTTCACCTGCCCTAAACTTGAAAGAACATTTTTCAAACAAAAATTTGCATAAAAAACGAAAGTCAGGAATTATCCTGACTTTTTTATTATGGAATAAGACCTGAGATATGAAAACCTTGAACATAGTCCATATCTTCTTCTGCCCTCAATAACGTTGAAACCGTATCTTCAATAAACAAAATCGGTTTACCGCTTTGAGCATAAATTTCTTTGAGAAAAACAAGTTTGTGCAAAGCACTGTCGCTATGAATTATTCTGTCTGAAGAAATACCAAAATTTTTGATAATCACCTCATTTTTAATTTTGCGCATAATCGGAATTGTTTGCGTTAACACCCAAATATTTTCTTTCGGAAGCTGCGAGATTATATATTGCAATGTTTTCTGAATAGGGACATTTTGATAAATATTTCCGCCCGATACGGCATAGTCATGCACATCATCATCACGGCAAGGCAACATTCTGTTTTCGGCATATTGAAACTTTGTCAGCACACCATCAAAATCAAAAACTATCGTTTTTCCTTCACATAAAGAAAGCAATCTCGCAATATTATTTTTATAATCTTCAAACAAATCCTCAAACATAATTTTCTCCCTAAAGTAATGGGGGCGATTTCTCGCCCCCTCATCTTACGGCATAAAGCCTTATTATATATGTGCTGACCGTCTAATTAATCTCTGACAAAAAATTATAATCAAACACTATATATGTCTTATATATTTCATATAAATATTGAATTGTCAAATATATTATTATAGTATTGCAATATACTGAATTATACAACTGGAGGTTTAATATGAAATATCGTCTTGGTCTTGACTTGGGGGTAAGCTCTATAGGTAGCGCAATCATTGAGTTAGATGAAAATAACAATGCTAAAAATATTATAGATGCAGGTGTCAGGATATTTGAAGTATCCGAAGGAGCTGCGGACAGAAGAAGCAAAAGAACCGCCAGAAAAAATTTAGTAAGAACCAGAAAAAGACTCCAGTTATTAGCAAAAAAACTTTTTGAAAATCAACTTTGGGTAAATGAAAATCCGGAGGGAACAGAAAAATTACGTTCAAAATCTCCATATAAAATTCGTCATGATGCGTTATATGAACAATTAAAAAATCAAAATTACATAGGTAGAGCTATTTTACACCTCGCCAAACATCGCGGAGCCGGTTTCGTTTCTGCAGCTTCTGAGTTGGAAGAGGAGATATCAGAAGAAGAGGAAAAAACAAAAAAGAAATCTTCTTATGAAATGATTGTTCAACACTTGAAAGATACTAACTCTAGAACTATCGGAGAATTCTTTTATAAAAGAATCACAAGTGACGAGGTAAAAGAACGAACAATTCGCCAAAAAGATTACGCAATAAAATCAAAAGCAGTTGACTATGCAATCCCTCGTTATTTAGTTAAAGATGAGTTTAACAAAATTTGGGATAAACAATCTCAATATTTTCCGCAAATGCAAAAAGAGGGGTTAAAAAAAGAAATCTACGATATTTTATTTTATGAAAAAGCTCCGGCTCCTTATGCTATCGGAAAATGTATATATTTTCACAATGAAAACAGACTATTAAAGGCTCACCCTCTTTCTGAAATGCGCCGTATCTATGAAGAAGTAAATAACATACGCATAATTTCCGATATGGAAAGCAAAAAATTGGATTCAGAGCAACGAGATAACATTATAAACAACATTCTGCTCAAAGGTCAAAATGCTGGAAAGAAAAAAATTAAAGAACAACTTAATCTCAACGGACAATTTAAAGTATCATTAGAAGACAATGTTATAAAAGCATATTTATACTCTCGTCCGGAATTTGCTCAAATAGAATATATAAAAAATTTATCTGAAGAAGAATTAACATCTTTTACCGAATTTTTGGCTGAACCGATTAATCCCAATCATAAACAAAAACGTTTATATACCGAAGATGAAGTAATTCAACAATTAAAACCTATCTTAAAAATCAATGACGAAGAACAAATAGGCAATTTATTGACATTACTTCCTAAAGGTCGAACAAATTTAGGAATAACCGCAACTACAAAAATTTTAGAAGAACTAAAAAAAGATGTAATTTCGCATCGTGAAGTAACTGATAAATTGGCCAAAACAGATTCTCATTTTGAAGCCGCAGAAGAATTTGCTCGCCAAAATCAAGGTAAATGTTCTCAATTACCTTATTATGGTAAAATTTTGCAATCCGATGTGCAAGAATTTCCTCCTCTTATAAAAGAATATAAAACAAAACTGGCAGAACAATTAACCGGCAAAGAAAAAGAAAGTCTGTTAGATGAGATTAAATGGGGAAAAGTTGCCAACCCAGCCGTTCATATGATATTAAATCAACTACGTCTTGTTGTTAATGAAATTATCAAAATATATGGAAAACCTTATCAAATATGTATTGAGGTTGGTCGCGATGTGGGATTATCGACAAAAAAGAAATTAAAGGCTGAACAAGAGCAAAAAAAGAATGAAAAATTAAATAAAGAAGCTAAAAAATATTTAATTGAAAGAAAAATACATGTAAATAGGGATAATATATTAAAGTACAAGTTAGCAAAAGAACAAGGATGGGTTGATGCCTATGACCCTCGCATTAAAATACCTCAAAATTTCTCCGGATTTGAGATTGAACATATGTGCCCACAGAAAGATAAAGGTTCTTACACATATAACAATCTATGTCTAGTTGATAGAAATAGTAATCTCGGAAAATTAGAAATGTTCCCATATGAATGGTTTGAAATAAAATACAAAAACAATACGGAAGTAATACGCGAAATATTAAAAAATTGCCGTAAAAATACACCAGATAAAGCTTGGAGATATGAACCAGATGCTCGAGAAATATATTTTGAATACGGCGACAAAGATGAAACATCTCGTTATTTATCAGATACAAGATATGTATCAAAAATGGCTTTACGTTATTTAAGAGCCATTATTAATAACGACAATTCTGAGTATATAGAAAACCGTATCTTTTCTGTTAGAGGACAACAAACATCAAAATTAAGACAAAGGTGGAATTTATTAGGCATAGAATATGACCTTATGAGACTTGATATTCCTCGATATAATAAACTAGAAAACGAAATCATAAATCCAATAACTGGAGAAATTAAAGACAAAATAAAAAATCCTGAATGGTTTAAAAAGCCAAGAATTGATCATAGACATCATGCCGTAGATGCTATTGTTGTTGCTTGTGTTGAATGGTGGATGATAAAAAATATGTCTGACACAGAAAAATTTGAAGATTTATGGATAAAAGCAAATCCACTTCATAGCAACACTCCTTTTAGACAAAAAATAATTGAGTTTCTAAACAATATAAATGTTTCACACAAACCTAATCATAGCAAAGCAGGACAATTTCATGAAGAAACTGGAAAAACAGTATTAGGAATTAATCCAGAAGACAAAAAATCAATTATCACTGTATATTCTCGCAAAATATCACAAACAATTAAATCTATAAAAGATTTAGAAAAAATAAAGATTCCTAATTCAATAAAAAACGAATGGCATAAGAATATAGAATTAGATAAAAGAAAACAAGAAAAACTATTCAATGATTTTAACCTATATTTAGATACAGCAGAACAAATTCTTATTGCAGAAAATGAAAAAGCTATTTCTGAAGGAAAAAAAGAAATTAAAATCACTGAAGGAAGGATAATTTCCAAAGCATTTGAAATTATCCAAGAAAAGGAGCTTTGGAAAAGTGGCAAATTCAAAGAATATGAAAACAGCTCATCACTAATTAATATAGAAAGTCATGGTGTTGCTTACAAATCCGGAAATAACCACTGTATAGATTTTTATATAAAAGATGAAAAAGTAAACTGGGAGGTTATAAAAAGATTTGATATAAACCAAAAAGATTTTATCCCAAATTGGAAAAAAGAGGGTGGAAAAATTATTTGGTCAATTCAACAAGGGGATATTCTAGAACTTAACACCCCTGAAGAATGGAAAAAATATACCGACAAAGAACGTTGCTTTGCAAAAGTAAAGAAATTCAGCAACGGGAAACTTACTATTGATTATATAACTGATGCAAGAATGACTTCTCCAAAAGATAAAAACTTAAAATATATGTTTGTTGATAGTATAGAGGAAAAAGGATTATCCTTTTATACCAAACATAAAGCCCGCAAAGTAGAACTGACTCCTTTCGGTAAGATTAAGAAAAAACACAAGGTTCTTTGGGATGGCAAGAAGACAGCGGCTTGAAACATTAACAGGATGGTCGATGATGTGGATAATATGTATGTTTGATATCCCCGTCCGTACCAGAACAGAAATGCGCAAAGCAACTCGTTTTAGAAATCTTTTGCTTGATAAAGGTTTTGTTATGAAACAATTTTCAGTCTATATAAAACCGGTAAAAAGTCTTACTGCCGGACAAACCGTAACAAAATCTTTATCAAAGTATATTCCTGATAATTCTTCAGTTTCATTTTTATACATAACTGATAAACAATATACTATGACTGAAAACTATTTAGGAAAAAACTTTGAAGAGAACGAAGAATCGATTCGCGAAAAAAATGGTCAATTAATTTTATTCTAGCTCATTTTTTTCATATTTTTAAAATAGCAAAAAACCTTAAAAGCCGCAATTTTTAAGGTTTTTTGCTATTTTATATGTTATCAGAGATTAATTAGACGGTCAACTATAACGGTAATCGTTTTGCAGATTTAGCAGCGAACATGTTATCAGAGATTAATTAGACGGTCAACTATAACCTGTCGTGTCAAATGTTGGAGCCGGCTCGTATGTTATCAGAGATTAATTAGACGGTCAACTATAACTGATTGCGGTGTTTGTAATTGCGGCCATGTATGTTATCA
>JAZTXF010000035.1:0-13334 GCA_045636305.1 Candidatus Gastranaerophilaceae bacterium
GACACGATTGTATCAACTGCGGTATCTTTTCTGGCGGAGAGTTAGGGATTCGAACCCTAGGTGAGTTTCCCCACACAGCATTTCGAGATTTTTAGGTCAAATGGAACGTAGTGGAATTAAAAGGTACCAAATGGTACCAAGTGGAACTTGAAACTCCATGAAAATCTACGTTTTTTATGACTTAAAGCCGCAAAAGTCTTGATATATAAAGAGTTCGAGTATTTTACCAAAATGTCATAAAAATGTGAATTTTGGAGAGAACTCCGAGAGAACAAAGAGAATTTCGAGAGAACAAATTTGTCATAATCACTCTCGAAATAATATTAGAACAATTCATCAGACAGCACATTGTTATTGATGTTTGAATATGCTGAAAAGGTGAATTGTATATGAGTATTAATAATGATTATTATCAACATATTATAAACGATTATCCCGAATATGTTACAAAAGAACAGTTCTATAAAATTGCACACATAAGTAAAAGAACAGCACAATATTTGCTGCAAAGCAAAAAGGTTCCTTGCATAGAAAGCGACAAAAAAACAAAAAAATATAAAATCAAAGTTTCGGATATTGTTACATACTTAACGGATCGTGAGTTACGCCCTAGATACTATCTTCCTCGTTGCTCAGAGAAAAACAATCCGTCAGTCGCTTCATCTTTATACATCAAAATGTGTTCATTAAATGAAAATGAACTGATTCAATTTCGTTTTTTTCTTATTAACGAGTTTAATATGTTAGATGATATATTGACGGTAAGGGAAGTAGCATGCATTTTAAAAATGTCATACAAAACGATATCAAGGAAATGTACCAAGGGTGAAATTTTTAGTTTTTTGATTGGTGGAAAAAGGTTGATACCAAAAAGAAGTTTAATTGAATATCTTGCTTCTGTCAAGGGGATTCATTTGATAGGAAAATCTTTAACTGTTGATGCTTTAGTAGAAACATATATAAAAACTTGGATTCAACGACAATGATTTAGCGACAATATCGATAATTTGCAATCATAAATATAGTGCAAAAACACCATATTTTTAAAAATTAATTGTACATTATGTAGAAAATGAAAAAAACGAAAAAATTTTATGAAATCTTTTACATAATACACTTATATGTATATAAGGAGAAAACACAAAGACACTTTAATTCTTGAGATTTAAAGTGTCTTTGTGTTATAATGACAATGGTGGTGTTGCAATTACAATGTATAAAATCTATCGGGTTAACGAGCAAAAATGCACACAATGTTATACAAATTACGAATCAGTAGTATAAATAACACTTGTCAAAATAATGCGCTTGATAGCATCAGGTCTTGTGCATAAATTTAATTATTTACGCTTAGTTGTTGAAAAAATAGGATTTTTGATGTGAACCACATGTTTTTGCGTTTTTATTGTTTGTATCATAAAATTTAAAAAATATATTGAAAACATAGTACAGGGTATGGTATAATTCTATACAGAAAACGATATCAAAAAATTGCGAATAATGTAAAAATATGTTGACAATGTTCGCTTGACATGATATAATAGCATATAAATTATACCATATAATAATGTATGTGAGGAGGGTTGCTATGAATTATATTGCACTTGAAAAGTCAAAAGAAGTTCTAGATTACCTGTGCAACGATTTGGTGGATTCTCCGGACACGCATGCTGCTCGATGCGAACAACAGAAAGGTTTGGAAGTTTTCCGGCAGACAATGAGAATGCAAAGCATACGTTGTATGAAAGATAATGAATTTCATAGAATATATCAAAATTCTTTTTCACGTTGTCGAAGTCGATTAGATGAATATTCGAGAATTTCACTGACATCTAAAGAACGTAAATAAAAGACTGTGCAATGACTTGTTTGAATGTCAGCACAGTCTTTTTTCGTTTGTTATGTAAAGGAGGTTCCTATGAAAAACAATGTGTCCAGTTCTTATATTTTATTCGAGAAGGATAAAAAGGAGTTTAGTGGATGGTATGCAGCTCCAATCACCTCGTTATCTCAAGTAAGCTCAGAAGGAATTAAGAACGGGGACTTTTTGGTTTATTCCAAAGACGAAAAAATCAATTTTAAAAAAGAATATTTATGTGTTCCCATCAACCTTCCATATAAAATTCGTGATGCTTTGATAAAACAATGTAACAAAGATCATTTATATAAAGTAGCCGACGAGTTGGTTGGTAAGTATATCAATGTCGCTAAGACGATTAATGAAGTTTTGCTGTATGATTATGAAGATGTGTATATTTTTTGTAATATTCATAATTACGATTTTTGTTTGGTTTTAACTTCTGATTACGATATAGAGTTTATAGAAAATAAAGTTAATACGTATATTGAGCACATGTTTATGAATTCGGAAGAATCTATAGAATTATCAAAAATCAACCTGGAAATCCATAAATTAAAAAGGCTTGATTGTATTAGAAGTGGAAGGCAATTTGTAAAATATAATCCTAACTATAAAGAGTATTTTGATATCATGAATACGATAACAAAAATTGAATGTGATAGCTTTGATAGACAAGCAGAACTTTCTTTGTTTTCAAATCTAATTTTAAAAGATCTTGTAGAAACAACTCATTTATATTGGATGCATGAATCAGGAGAAATAAGACAAATGCTATCTGACGAGAATCAGATATTATCTGAAAGAGATGACATATATTTCAAATACTTTAGAATGTTTTGTTATCAGGCACAGGATAGTTTTGTCTATCATGACTGGATTTGGTGTCTGATTTTTTTGACAAGCACTCTTCTTTCAGCTTTGAAGTATCGAACCATAGATATGTGTAAAAACAAGACAGACATATATGAGCATAAAAACTTTTTCGGTTTTGTCCCTGTAATTGAAGATGCTGAAAAAAGTAATAGTGAAGTAATGTCATTGTTTACACGTCATATTTCAAGAAATTTTTGTCATGGATTTTTAGCTATCCCGAGTGATTCCTTATATGATTTGCCGGAATATCTCCCTGCTTATATTCATGAGTTCTTTCATTATATACCACCCGTGAACCGTTTCGAAAGAAACAAAGCAATATTTGAACTTGCTTTACACAGCCTTTTGTTTGATTTACG
Source organism: Candidatus Gastranaerophilaceae bacterium (assembly GCA_045636305.1). Taxonomy (GTDB): domain Bacteria; phylum Cyanobacteriota; class Vampirovibrionia; order Gastranaerophilales; family Gastranaerophilaceae; genus RGIG2134. The sequence goes on from JAZTXF010000035.1 coordinate 3,094, forward strand.
AAACAAGTTAAGTAAAAAGTTGTATGACGATGCAATTGATTTTTTTTCAGAAGAGCTTATAAATACAATATCAGATTTTGGATTTGATAAAACAAACTTATTCGATTGTGATTCAATGGAATATTTAGACCGAATAAAAAACATATTTATAGAAGCCAATTTCAGTGAAATATATGATTCTGTGTTTATTAAACTTTTCAAAAAACATAATAGGATTGATTTGTTTGATGTATTTAGAGCTTCCAAGAGGAGCTGTGTCAATAAATTTGAGGATTCATCTATTAGTGTAATAACAGCATTCACATCGTTTTTTAGAGAGATTCGTTCTGATATTGCAATGTGTTCTTTTTTTGATATTGATACAGAAAAGTATATACGCATATTTGCGGAGGAACCTTTGTTTGCTGTTTTACCAAGAGAAAGTTGCGCAGATTCAACAATAATGCGCTTTGGCTTTATGTGTAGATATTTGCAAAATATAGTTGGTCAATATAAGCCTAACTGGATAAAAGAATGTTGTGAAATCATTGACAAATTAATAAACAGAACGGAAAACATTAGCGAATATGAAAAGAAGAAATATCTTAATCTTAAAGGATATTTAATTGAGTATGAGGATTTAACAATCGAAGCTAATGAAGGAGCCTATGCAGCAAAGGGTACATGCTTTTTAGAAAATTTTATTGTTTCAGAAAAGATTTTATCTGTTTGGGAACAAAAAATTAAGCATTATTCGCAACATAATTTTTCAAAAGAAATACAATACATATACAAAACGTATATGGAGTACAGATACCCAGATAGCGAAGACAACTCAAAAGCACTAGAATGTTCAAGAATTATTTGCGGGATACGATTGCTTTTTAGAGATTTGTATTCTTATAATGGAGAACTTGATCTTGACAAATAATAAATCATCAGTAAAAAAACCACGTTAGCACGTGGTTTTTCTTTTTAGATTCAATTTTGTTCTTTCAAGGGATCAATGTAAAAAAAGCTTTGGTAAAGACCTTGTTGTCTAATGTAATCTAACCATGAATAAATATTATCAGGGAGAATTATTTCATCTTCATCACAATATTCGTTGTGTTTTTCTAGAGCACAAGCAAGTAATGCGTATTCATTTTCTAACGAAGTATCAAAAATGCCTAAATCATCTGTGTTTATTGATGCGGAAATCTTGGGATTTCTTCGGAGTGCACGTTTGTCATTAGAAGAATACAGAAAACTATTGTTAAATTTAAATATTGGATGTTTCAAGTAATCTTTAAAAGTGCCAATCAGGAAGTTTGACGAAGGGTTACATTCTACACTGATACTTTTTCGACTAACATCATATTGAATTTTTTCCTGTACTTCACTAATAGCGTCTATAATACATTTAGGTACATAGTATTCAATCCTTTTATCAGATTTATATTTCATTTCCTTGTTGAAATGATAGTAATGATATAAAGTGTTGGATACAGGATCATAGTTTATTCCGGCATTTTTACGTATTCTCCAAGGTTCAGCCATTGTTTCCTTTATGGCATTTTCAAACTTCGCTCGTTCTGCTTTGGAGCCTTCAGGATTATGAAAATATACGGTTGGATCATTCCCTCTAAGATTAAGTGAAGCATAATAATCCATTACATCTACAGAATAAACCAAACTTTTTGTCGGTTCTGAAAGAGAAGTTGTATAAATCTCTGTGTATAGTTTTTTAAACCATTTAAATATCTGGTCTTCTGCTGCAGTATTATGTACATTATAATGATGCATTTTTCCATATAGCCATGTAAGGTTGTCTAATAGTGCTTGTTTTTTTAGTAATACTGTATGATTTTTTAAAGCATACCACTCTTCACAGTCGATTCCTAAAGCCAAAGCATGTCCTAATCTATCGCCACCTTGCATTTCAAGAAATGTTATCGCCTCATCAATTGCTCTAAGTCCGTCAATTGGGTCCAAAAAATCTTCTCCTGCATGATATGTTATTCTCAGATTGGGACGAGGATGTTCAGAGATAAAACCGTCAAATGGATAGCGATGCTGTCTTATGTGTCTAAATTCTGGAGCAAACACTTCGGGTCGACAATCTATTTCATTTGCACAAGCATCTATACCACTAATTATTGACATGGTATCTGGGGCAATTTCTCGAGCTTGTATAATTGCATTTGCTTGTGCTTTAACCGTATCTCTTTTCTTGTAATCCCTTGGTCTTACTGATTCTAAATCATCCAAACTGTATTCTAAAGGCGATTTTGGAAAATGCAAAACATAATGTAGCTTTTTTTTAGATAAATCAAAAAGCTTTGATTGTAGTTTTTCATCATTTATGTTTGTATATCGTGCTTGGTTTTGAAGTCTTTCAATTTTTTCGATTAGCTCATTAGGCGATTTTAAAGGGCATAGTCTTCCTTCAAAGGATACAACTTGAGGATTTAACAGTACAACTTGTTGCGCTACTCTCGTTCTTAAATCGTCATATTGGGGATGATTTTCTGTAAATATTTCTTTTCTATCTTGATATTTTAAAAAATTCCCAAAACCTACGCGATTGTTAACTTGCATTAGTTCGCTACGAACTTTACAACAAATCAAAATATATGCGTAAACTAAATCAAGATAGGGGGCGATCGCCTTATCTCCTCTGTATATGGAATGAAACAAATTATATAAAAATCTTTGCTCACCTGAAAGAGCGTAAAACAATCGCCTTTCGTAATTTCTTACTGCGAGGCCGTGATAAAACAGTTCATCGTAGTCATCATATGGTGCAATAGGTTCATCCATGGTAGCATAATCGGCAACAAAACCGTTCTTATCTTTCGTGCAAAGCAATTTAAGAGACTGAATTACATCATTTAATTGTGTTGCTTTAATATCACATTCGGACTCGTCTATCGACAACATTTTTTTCAGCCATTTTATATTGTATTCTTTTACATCATCATCGGTTCTCAGCTGTTCAGAACTGTTTTTTGAAAAAACCCATTGTCCTTTAAGACGTAAATACAGAAAAAGTCTTATACAGGCAGCTTTAAATGTCAGTAAATAATATGAATCTGATTTAGTAGAAATGGTGTAGTTTGAATCCAACTGGACAGTATCCATCTTTTCCTTTAAAAACTCATGTTTTCTTTCTGCTGTATAATTGTTCATAAGACAAATCCAAGAGAATTCAAAAGCATTTGATGAGCCACCTATATGAAAATGGTTTTCTGACATTCCTTTATCCAATATGTGATGCAGTCGTTCATTGTTTGTATGCATATTGACTGGCCAAGAAAACACTTTTCTGTCATAAGAAGTTAACAAATCATTTTTGGCTAAAAAAGCAGCTTGAAAAATCAATGGATAAATCGGATGGGTGATCTCTCTATATTTAAGCAAACAATTATATTTGCATAAACACTCATTGCGTATATCAGTAATTAAAAGATCCTTAACCGACTCAGCCAACAGCCCAAAAATTCCTGTTTTTACTCCGCAACTATATTCTACAGTTTCTTTGGCATATTTATAAGCATATTCAGCTTCATTAAAGGAATAATGTGAAAACTGATTTTGCAAAGCATTATAAAAATCCTTTTCATCTGGGTTAAGACATAAGGGAAGCTTTGTTGGAGATGATTTTAACCATGAATCAATTGCTTTTTCCGGATTGGTGCGTCTAAACAATATAAAAAGGGTATCCTCAATAACCATATTATACTACATCCTTTTTAGTTTTTAGCCTTTTTGGAATTACCTTCACTTTTTCCTTTTAGTCTAGGAATTTTTACAGTATCTGCGTAATAATAGAAGGGTACGAAATCCCCTTTTCCCTGAAGTGCATTTAACAAATTACGCAGTTTTTCAACGTATTCAGTATAATTATCATATGGCTTAATTTGAAATTTTTCCGAGCCAATAACTATTTGAGGTAATACGTTGGAAACACTAGCCCAAACTTTGGGTAAAAAGCTCGTATCAAAATTATCGGAAAAAATATCTATATTATCCATTTTATCAAATAAACCTTCAAGTTTAAATATTAGATCAATATTAATGGGAACGAGTTCACTATCCCACTTTATCAGTTTTTCTAAGTTTTCAATTGGAGCCTGAAACAGATAATCAGATTTTTTATCCGTTGTTTCATTTTCTGATTTATCATTCTTATTTTCAGATAATTCATTTGTTCTATTGTCACTTGGATGATATATGTATGGAATATAATTATGAACTTCATTACAAAGCATAGTGACTGCTTGTCTTATGTGTTTTAATACATATGTCATTACGGATTCCGCTTTTGAATAAGGGAATGATCTTATTTGCTTTATATATTCTTCATACAAGCGGAACATATAATCCATCGAGTAAAACGGGAATACCATAATATACTCTTTTTGCCAAGCAGAAAAAATCTTCTTATTCTCTAACAAACCAGTTTCAAAGAAATTAGGATATAATAAATTACTGAAAAGAGCCATTGGATGAGATACGCATACATTTAAACCTTTTGCGTAGTGGTTACGATATACGGTTTCTCCGGTTAAAGAGTGTACACGCCATTTTTTTATGGTATAGTTTTTATCGGTTAAAGATATTGTACCCTCTTCTTTTGGAATTACTAAATCATAAGGGGATCGGGTGTCTTTCCATTCACATATAGACCAGTCATTTTTAGGGCTTTTTTCGTTGAATAAAAATGACTCGGTAATATCTGGGTTTATGATCATAGCACCAACAGTATCACGGAATGATTTGGTTATAAACATTGATTCAGATTCACAAAAATCTTTGTTTAGAGGGTTGCAGCCTATCACAAAAATTTCCATAGTCATTCGAACACTCCACAGTGTTCGAATGACTTGAATAAGATAACGAATGTAACTGCAGTGTGTTTTTTTGTCAAGTTTTCCCAAAACATACATTACATCGCCAATACTAATAGTATCTTTATAACGTGTGCCTTCTAATAATGGTTCAGTTCCTGTATTGCTATTCAACCAACTCAAGTAATAATCAGAAGACATACCGTTTATTGCTCTGACAAGATCACCAACTATCTTGCTATTGAATTCGGTGATATAAATATCAGAAAGAGTTTCTATCAGAGTAAGAAGAATACCTGTTAGTTTTTCATCTTCCTCATTCATTTCGGGACGATCCCAAGTTTCCAAATTTGATATAATATATTTATTGAATAACCTTAAGTTGTTTTCAAGGGTTTTTCTGTATACTGCGCCGTTATCTTCACTTGCATAATCAAAGTATGTTAGTGGTTTTGTGTTTTTGTTTTTAAGAGCATTAGAAGGATATGCAGCATCTTTCATCCCACGGAGAAAAACAACAAAGTTACATAATGAACGGAGATTGTGTGGAAGCAAGATGTTATCACCGTACTCGTTTTTCATAGGAATAAGCATTGTTTTTCGCCAAAGCAAATGCATGAATGCGTGTATAACACTAGGCTTGTATCCGTCTAACCAACCCATATATTTCCATGATTCGTCGTTATCTCCTAAAAAGTTTGAGGAAACAAGTTCATTAAGTTGTTCAGTTGTAAGTTCAGGCATATAATGTCTTCGTTCGGCAGGCAATAGCTTTTCTGTGTACTTATAAGAAAGATCCTTTGCTATTTTATATATATTGTAGCTATAGATTTCCTTTGTTGTAAGAGAATTCTCAAAGTGAATTCTCAACACTGTTTTTAATTGCCTTATATCTACTGATAAAAGAACAATTACGTTTTTGGTGCTCATAATTGTTCGGATTTCTTCCATAATTCTAAACGAATTAGATACATTCATATCCAAATCATCAATTTGTATTACCAAATAACTCTGTCTATTTTCATTTTCGTTCTTAACAATATTCAGAAAGCTTTGAACCATTTTTTCAAATAGTTTTCTTATATGCACTACTTTTTCGGTTTCAGCTAAAAGTTGATCGCCGAGTTCATCCCATTCTCCAAAACATTGAAGTATTGCGGAACTGTTTGTCTTTTTGGCTGCTTCTATAAATTCTCGTTTTTGTTCAACATTGATATCGTATTTTAAAGCATCAAATTGTGAATACATTTCAGCAGAGACATCTGCAATGATGGTTTCTTTTTTGCCCATATTAGCTGTATCTATGGGAGGAAGAACATAGAAATATGAATTGTTAAGCTTGCTTTCAACTTCAGGATCATCTATCCATTGACTAGTTTTGGGTGTGATTTTGTGCAAGAAATTGGCGAAAGAGATCATAGCTGAACTTTTACCTGTTCCCCTTTTTCCAACAAATGCAATACAAGGGTTGCTGAAATATTCGTTTTTGTTTTCCGATAAACCAGTTATAATATCAGCTACATTTTTTGCCGCACCTTTATATACATCGTGAAAGAGTGAATCATCTTTTCCGTATGTTTCTTCTACTAATACTCCGTATTGGGGTATTTGAGGTATTTTTAAAATTCCCATAATCTTTTATATCAAACAGCTTTGTTTGATATGCTCCTTTCGTTATTTATATATTTTTAAAAAATATAAGGTGAACCTATATATACATATAAGTAAAAACCAGAAAAGATTTACAAAAAATATTTTTGTTTTACAAAATTCGACGAATTGCTTAAAAATGAGTAGTGTTATTTGTGCAAAATTTAAACTACATATCGAAACTAAAAAGCCACATTTTAAAATGTGGCTTTTTGTGTTTCGAAAAAAGAGGTGAAAAGAATAGGCAAAAATTTATCAGAAAGAGTAGAGCATATTTTTATCAGGGATATTTGTTCGTTCCCCGACCACCCATTTGAAGTCCGTAATGACGATGCAATGAAAGAAACTGTTCAGAGTGTAAAAGATTACGGAGTTATTATGCCGGTAATTGTTCGGCAGACTGATGAAGGTTGTTATGAAATGATAAGCGGACACAGAAGAATGCGAGCTTGTGAGCTTGCCGGTATTGATACTATCCCTGCAATCATCAGAGATGTTGACCGTGATACTGCGATTATAATGATGGTTGACAGTAATTTACAACGAGAAAACATCTTGCCGAGCGAAAAAGCAAAGGCATATAAGATGAAGCTTGATGCTATAAATCGTCAAGGTCAGAGGTCAGATTTAACTTCTGCCCAACTTGGGCAGAAGTTAAAAGGCAAGATTTCAAGGAGTATAATTGCCGAAAATTCACCAGATAGTTCATCTCAAATTCAACGGTTTATTCGTTTGAATGAGTTATCACCACCACTTCAAAAATTAGTTGATGAGCAAAAAATGGGTCTTACTCCGGCAGTTGAAATCTCATACTTAAAACCCGAAGAACAAGCCCTGCTTGTCGAAACGATAGAAAGTGAACAAGCTACTCCGTCACTTTCACAAGCAAAACGAATGCGTGATTTGAGTAAACTCGGAAAATTAAATGATGATAGGATGCTTGATATAATGATGGAACAGAAAAAGCCGCCAACCCGCAATGTTGTACTTAACGCAGAAAAATTAAATAAATACTTTCCGAAGTCATATACAAACGAGCAGATTGAAGCGACTATTTTCAAATTGCTCGATGTATGGCAAAAACATAAACAACAGAATCAGAATAGATAAATCAGACGAACTTTTAATGTGAATTAAGGTTCGTCTTTTTTTATACCCAAAACACAGATGAAAGGAGGAATTCGATGTAATGCTAAACACTAATAACAGGTACTTTCAGGAAGATAATGAACTTTTGGGCGTTTTTATCACCCGAAAGAAACACAGTTACACAAGATACAAGGAGAATGTTGAAGCGGCTCTCAATTTTTTTGAAAACGAAAGAATACAGAACCGCATTAAATATATGATTCGCACTTTCCCTGCATCATTATGGAATTCTGAAAAACACCGCAGAAATATGAGTGAACTTGATTACCTGCTTGGTTTTTATCATAGCAGAAATACTCGCCATTATTATGCTGCGATGTACCTGATGACGGTCAATGATGACCTTATTGAAAGAACTGCATATTGCTTTAACCGTGACGGGATTGATTTCTCAAAAGTTCATTTAAAAGGAATATCAGTTCAGAACTATGACTTGCTTATGGCAGCAAGGCAGATTTACACCGGGAAAAGATATATTTTCCAAAACGATTTGGGAAACCCCGAAATTATTGATGATGATGTATTCAGATTGATTATGAATGCCCACCTCATTATGCGAATGGGCATAAAAGTATTTGAAAAGTAAAGGAGTTGAAGATGTTGAGTGAAAAACGAATGGTTGAAGGTTATGAAATAACCAAATCATTTGAAATAGGTAAAACTGAGATTGTTCTCGGTGAAAAACCAAATGCACCTGACAACATGAATTATCTTGTTGCAAACTGTGAAAACAACGGAATTTTCACAAGATATAACGATGTTCTCATCGGTGATGATTTTGCCGAACTTGCAAAGATTTTTGCAGAAAGAATTGCAGCAGAAGCCGACAGAGTTATGGAAGAAAACGCAAAGATTTCCGTTGATAAAACACGGCTTACCGCCAAAGATTGCGAGCTTGTTGATTACAGTCAGTCAATCAAAGATAAGGTTGTAGTAATTAATGCAGATGTATTCAAACCCGAATACAGAATGTCTGTTAATCAAATATATCTCTGTACGGGTGGTTTCGGTTCATCTGGAAATTCAAGAGGTACTACTTGCTTCTGCACAAATCTTTATACCGGAGAATCCGCACAGTTCAAACGTCAGGATGTTATCGGCACTCTTGAAAAAGACAAGCTCTCTGATTGGGCAAAAGAAGGTCTTGAAAAAGTGCTGAAAGAACGAACAGCCAAAAGAAATAGCAGAGATGTAAGATAACTGATTTATCTGTGAACAATCTGTATAAGGAGGAGATCGGAAATGTCAGAAGTGTTCAGGATTGAAAAAAAGAGCAATTATACAGTAATGTCAAATCATCATTTGCAGGATGAACGGTTGACATTGAAAGCAAAAGGTTTGCTTTGTTACATATTAAGCTTACCGGAAGATTGGGACTATAAAATGACCGGGTTAGCAGCAAAACACCCTGACGGAATTACTGCAATCCGTTCTTGTATACATCAACTTGAAAAGGCAGGATACATTAAGCGAAGGCAAACCACCAGTTCCAAAGGACAGTTTTCAAAAAATGAATATTTTGTCTATGAAAAACCGTTCTCTGAAAAACCGTTGTCAGAAAACATGATAACGGATAATCCGCTTACGGAAAAACCGCTTACAGAAAATCAAGCACTACAAAATACTAATATACAAAATACTTATCAACAAAATACTTATTCAACAAATTACCAACCAACCAATAACAGTTGGTCGGATAGGTCGAAAGATGAGTGTATAGAATATCTCAAAGAAAGGTTTGAATATGAGGAACTCATTTACACGATTGACCAAGATGATCTGGATGAAGCTATTTCAATAATGGCTGATGCCTATTGTTCATCATATCCTTTTTTCAAAATTGAAGGAAAAAGTATTCCCAGAGAAAGCGTTGTAGCAAGACTTGATGAAATAAATGAGTTTAACATCGCTTATGTTTATGACTTTCTTGAAAATGAAGGCATAAAACCCAAAAAAAGAAAACCATATATCTTGTCTATGTTATATTGCGCTGACAAAAAACAAGACGAGTACATAAAGGATAAACTTACAGAAATGGGGGTGATTTAATGATTCACGGTATTATTGCTGTCGGCGGTCTTTACCTTATGCTCGGCATTGAAGTTGTAATGGGCGTAGCCGAAAGAGTTATCAGCCTCTTTTAAACTGATGGAAAGGAGTAACAAATGAATAAGCACGGAATCAAACTCTTTCGTTTGGTGATTCCTCCTTAGTGTGCCTGCGGTTCCCGCAAGGCATTTTTTAATATCTAGGAGGTAAACCAAAATGAAAAACATTTACTCAAGCAGTAAACGTAAAAACAAGTCTGATGAAAGCAAAAAGAAAACAGCGACCCGCATTGCGATTGCAGTATTAGCGGCATTGCTCTTATTTCTTCTCGTCTTTCTCAGCTTTAAAGGATGTTCCGATAATCCCGCAAATCCCGCTGACAGAGGTCTTGTCTATGACAGCGAAGCCGTAAGTGGCGGTTGGGATGAAGCTGACATCGAGAAAATCAAAGAAGGTCTTAACGAAAAGGTGCAGGCAGGAATGATAAACATTTCGATGAACACCGCACCGAAGTTTGAAAACGGCTCTGCCGAAGGCAATCTTATGATTGTAAACGAAACAATCAACAATTATCCGCAGATA
>JAZTXF010000036.1:0-2057 GCA_045636305.1 Candidatus Gastranaerophilaceae bacterium
GATAAGGCAGTAGATGCTGCGAAGGTTGCAGATAAGGCGGATAATGTAAGCGATTCGGCAAAAATATTCAAAAAATCCATTAAATATCCTGGAAGCAACCCAAGTAAATCTCCTGGTAAGGGATTTGAATGGAGAGGAAAATCTACTCCTGATAAAGGAAAAGGAAACTGGTATAATCCCAAAACAGGAGAGAAATGGAATGCAGATTTAAAGCATGGGGATCCAATTGGTCCTCATTGGGATTATAGTGATGCCAAAGGAAATAATTATAGAGTATTTCCGGATGGAAGAATAGAAAAAAGTGATAGGAGAACACCATATGAATAATAATGATTGGAGATTAACAAATCAAAAGAACTATTTATATAAAAAGAGTTTGATAAAAGGTTCATTCAAACCGTATCGCGAAGGCTGGGAACATGAACATTGTGCATTTTGTTCTGAAAGAATAGATAGCTCAACCAAGGTAGCATACTCTACAGAGGATAGATATCATTGGATTTGCGAAGACTGTTTTAAGGATTTCAAAGATATGTTTGAATGGATATTGATATGAACAGTAATCATATTTGAGTCACCTGCTTTCAAAGCGAAGAAAAGAACATAGCTCTAATAATTATAATAGTTATTCGGTAATTAAAAACAAAAATAATACATACACAATAAAAATGGAAAATCCCGGCAAAGTACCTGGTTCAAAAGCTGTCTATAATAAAATTGTTGACAGTGACGGAAAGACGATAAGAGTTTATAAGGATACTTTTGATCCTTTGGGGAATTTAGTTCATAGAAAGGATAAATAAATATGTATACAATATTAAATGACTTTTTAAAAGCAAAAATAAATTTGAAGCAATTAAAAGAGGAATTAGGATATGACTTATATAATGTTGCCATTAATACACCCCAAAAAGTCTATGCAACGGATTTGATCTTCTTTATTAATCAGTATGTTTCCGGGAAAATATCATTACAAGAAATAGTAGATTGGGTGAATGTTGTTTGGTTTACTGATTTGTTTGAATACAACACGGCAGAAGAGGAATCTATCGCTAGCGTAATATCTTTACTTGAAACATTAGATGAGGACGATATACAGTTTTCAGATAAAGAGTTTATGGATATGATAGAGTGTCTTTCTAAGAATAAAATTTACGAATGTTCTTAATATGAGGAAATAATTATGTTTTTAAATGAAAAAGAAGGAGTAATTATTGGCGATTTCTTAAAAAATTTAGATAAACACGATGTAGAAGAAATGACACTAGTATGGCATGAAGGGAAAACAATAACTGCTAGATTTGACACATGTTTTGAAGACGAAAATGAGTTTGAAGAAAACGAAGCAGGATATGAAGAATTTACTACTTTTGTTTTTGAAGCTATTTGTATATCTGGCAATCCGCCCGTTTTCATAACAGAGGATAAATTTTTCTGTGTAAATTATCATAATTTCCCTGACAAAATTATCGTAGGAAAACAAAAAATTAATTAAAGTTACATTTTCTTACCTACTTTCAAAGCGCAGAAAGAACACAAGGGGACGGCTCTATAGTGTCTTAAAACATTAACAACGCAGCAGAACCGTCCTTAGGTGTCTAAAGTTTGATACACCAAAAGCAAACGGCACGGATTTAGTCCGTGCCGTTATTTCTTTATGGTGCTGTTTTGATGCTTTCTGCCTCGGCTTTACAAATGAAAAATTATATGCTATTATGGGACTATCAGAATGCTGGGTTTACTCATTATTGTTTGCTCACAGAAGGAGAAAACAGTGATGATTGCAACAGTTTAGAGGGTCAGGTTTTTCCCATTAGTGAGGCTCGTGTGGGTGAGAATTTTGCGCCGATGCATCCCAACTGTAACTGTCGGGTTGGTGTTTTAGATGAGGAAAACAGGATTATTACGATCATTGACAAAGGGGAAGAACATGAAGCCCAGCCAGATGATAAGAATTGGTTAGACTCGATAAGCAATTTATTGACCGCGGCATCGCTTATTCCGGGGGCGGATACGTTTACAAACTTGGCATCAATACCTGTTGACCTTGCAAGAGG
>JAZTXF010000037.1:0-1673 GCA_045636305.1 Candidatus Gastranaerophilaceae bacterium
AAGTGATTCATATCAAACACAAGGAGTTAAAAACTTCAACTATAACTGGATAAAACTGTTGCACATTTTTGATATAGAATATAAATATTGAGAGTATGAAAAGATATTTCTTGTTGTTTCTGTCATCAGTCTTGATACAAACGGTGTGTTGTGCATTTGATAGGAATCTTCCTGATGGGTGGATTGTTGATTACCATATATGTGGCAAAGATACTGTTTTTTATAAATACAAATCTTCAGGCGTAGTCAAATTTTGTGGCCTTAAGGGGTATGAAGAGGATTTATTCAGTATATTTCATTATGAGAATGAAATGGAATTCAAGGAACTGATAGATTGGGTTAATTATGACTTCGAGAACAGAATAGCTTTCTATAAATATGTTGTTAGAAAAGTTCTGGAAAGTTATGATGAAGTACGTCGTGCCGAATTTATTGAAGCAAGTAAAAATACAAGTCGAAATGTTCAGATTCTTATTTGTCTAGATGTCAAGGGTCAGATTTTTGACCTTAATTTCATATTTCCTGAAAATTTTGAACAATACCTGACCAACGAAGACATTGTACGAAATACAAAGGTGTTAAAAGCCTGTGAACCCTTTTCGTTTTTTAAGGGGTATGAAAATATGGGCGTAAAAATATTGCCTCCCTTGTTGATACCGATTGATGAATGTCTGTTAGAATTGTCATTAAAAGATGAAAATTGCGAAAAGTAATTTATCAAAAATAGATATGAAGCGGTTAATCTTATCATTTATAGCTGTCGTTTTTGTACAAATGTTTTGTGTTGCAAATAATGTATTCAATACGGACAGTACAAAAATCGAATATCAAGTACACGGCAATGATACATTGGTTATAGAGAAACTTAATCGTCTGTATGCTTGTGGATTGAAGCAATATATCAACAATAGTCGTGTAAATTACAACAATGCTGATTATGATGTTATACACGAAGAAAAAAATGAATACCTAAAACATAACTCATCAGCTATAATACAAGATATTCTTGCTGGTTATAAGAAAGAACAATGCAAGGAGATGCTAAAAGTGTTGTTGAATGAAGGAGATAATATAGTTTGCTATATTCGTTTGAGAATAAATCTAAAGGGGGAAATTACATGTGTTGAATTTATGTATATACCCTCTTTAACTCCATTCATGACATACGAGGATATAAAACGCAATACCGAAATCATAATTAAAAGAAAGCCGGAGCCATTCTTGGTTGAATATGGTATAGAACTTTCGCCTTGGATAACTTTTTCAATTACCTCCAGCATTCTGCAAAGATATTTGGAAAAACGTGTCGACTTCAAATATGACGAAGAAACCGTTCGTTTCGATGTGCGCCTTGATACAACAGTGATTGCATATATAAAGGAACAATACGATGACTCTGTAAAACTCGACGGCAAAATTTGTTCGGCAGAGTATGATACTGTAGTCAAGGAATATCTACAAAACGAGGACGTAATGGTTGCCGTTGATTCTGTACAAAAGATTGCTCTACATAATTTTAAACGTGTTCCTTTTGTAGAGGGTAAGGATATCTGCGTTCGCCTTGATATAAATGAAACAGGCGAAGTCGTACGATGCAATTTCGTTTTTCCATCAGACTACAGTGATGGAGTCTGGCCCGAGCACATATTGGAGCTGACAAAGCAGATAAAGGA
>JAZTXF010000038.1:0-4760 GCA_045636305.1 Candidatus Gastranaerophilaceae bacterium
AAAAGAATACTCTATTAGCGGATTGCCAACTATATTAGTTTTTAAAAACGGTCAACCTGTCGAGAGAATGGTTGGACTGATGCAAAAAAGTGCACTAACTTCAAATATAGAAAAACATCTTTCATAAGAATAATTAATGTAGCATTTCAAGAGAAAATTGGAAAACAAGGTTCTATAATTACCAAAGGAACATTATTACCTGCTGGTTCAAAAGCTTACCATTATTATGCAACCAGTAATGATCAATATTGGAGGGATTACCCCCAATATATAAAAGAGGGAAATAAAAACACAACAGGTCGAGTTCTTGAAGAAGACGCGATGAATTATTAATCTACAAATTTATTGCTGCATCTTCTGTTAACTTAATTTGGAAATGCGTTCCTTTTTTTATAAACAATCTTTCTCCTTTTGAGAAAAAGGCAATAACAGGGGATGAAATTGTTGTTGCAGCTAAAACTGCAGCTCCGCCTACAAAAGTTATCGGAGTTAATATCACTTCTAAACCGTCTTGTGCAAAATCTTTTGTAATGTTCCATGATTTGTCATAAAACTTTCGTCCGGGCTTTGTAACTTTTGATACATTTTTCCAATAAGTATGCTTTCCTTTTATATTATTTTGAAAAATTCTTTTTTCACCTACTTTTATGACTTTTGCTTCTATAGGATAAGTTTTGCCTTTGTATACAAGTTGATTAATTTTGATAACCAAAAGCCCTCCATTAGATGAAATCTGAGGCATATGAGCATCTTCTACAACTCCTATAAACTTAGTTCCTGCCGGAATTGTAATATATTTATTGCTCTCAGGATAAAGACTTACAAACTGTACTTTTGCACCGACATAAGATGAATCATCTATAGCCTGTTCTAATCTTAATTTGAATTTTTTACCTTTTTTTAAGAAAACGTAATTGTCAGATTTTAAATTTTTTGTAGAAGTTTTCACTTGAGTAATTGGCTGAACCTGAACTGCGGGAATTATTGCAGAAGAATTATTCTCATTTTTATATCCAACGGGTAAATCTGGCATATGTTCATCACGCAAGGCATTTGCATCATATTGTTTTATTATAAGCTCATTTATACTATCATCAGCCCAAACAGTTGTAGCAAAAGCGGCAGGCATAAAACCCACAAAAAACGTCAGCAATAAAAATGATGTTATAAATTTCTTCATAACATCAGTTTAATAGAGAGAGAGAGATTTGTCTATTTTTAATAATAGATTTTTAAGAGATGACGTACTTAATCCAATAACATTGTTTTTCGAGCCGTTTAAAAATTTAACAAAACTTTTATCTAACTCTTGTATTCCATAAGCCCCTGCTTTATCCAGCGGTTTTTTGGTTTTAATATATTTCCAAATCTGTTTATCTGTCAGATTTTGGAATGTAACTTCGCTTGTGGTTGCTTCTGTTTCATAACGCATAGTTGCTGTATCAACAACCGTAATAGAAGTTACTACCAGATGCGTTCTTCCGCTAAGTTTTCTTAACTCGTTATATGCATCTTGTTCATCTTCCGGCTTTAAAAGAATTTCATCCTCTAAAACCACTACCGTATCAGCGCCCACGACGATTGCATCAAAGTCCAACTTTTCAGCTACAGAAAACGCTTTGTTTTTTGATACGTCATTTATTAATTCATATGTAAATTTTTTTCCTTTTAAGTCTTCGTCGTATTGTGAGGGGATAATTTCAAAGGGGATTGCAAATGAACTCATAAGCTCACTGCGTCTGGGAGATTTTGAAGCTAAAATAATCTTTTTCATACGATTATTATAAGCTAAAAATTATTTCGGGCACAATTCACCCTATTGCATTACCGATGCAATTCTTGGATTTTTATATACTGCTGTTTTTGCATTAATTGATGAACAAACTTGTTTTAAACGTTGACTCATTGCAAACATATTAGCTTGCATTGCTGCATAATCTCTCATTGCACCCATCATTTTTTCCGGATCAACCATTGATGGTAAATTGTCATGATTGTCAACTTTTTCTTCTGCATACTTTTGAACCAATAATTGGTCAATCGTATCTCTAGCTCCGATAGCCATTCCCTTTATTCTCCCTATAAAATTTATTCCCTTTGAATTCCCTTACTTATATAAAGATTTTTTTCATACAAAAATTGCCTTTTTATTAAGTTTTTGTAAAGAAACATTAAGTATGCTAAAATATAGAAATGTTTATACAAACAATTGCAGAATATATAGAATTTTTAGAAGTTGAAAGAGGCTTGGCTTTTAATACTCTTGAAGCCTACAGACGAGATATTTACCAATTTTTCGACATTCTTGCAGAAGAAGGTATAAACTCCCTTTCCGAAATTAAAAGAAAACACATTAATTTATATTTAAAAAATCTAAGAGAAAAAAATCTTGCACCAACAAGCATATCTCGCAAAATTGCCTCTATAAAAGGGTTCTTTACTTGGTTAAACTCTATTCAAGTCTTGGATTATGACCCAACTCTGGGCTTAGAGCAACCCAAATTATCAAAAAGATTGCCCAAGGTGTTATCGACAGAAGAAGTTAATATAATTCTTAAAAGCGAATTATCTAAAAGAAATAAAGCAATAATAGAAGTTATTTATGCAGCAGGTTTAAGAGTTTCTGAACTTTGCAGTTTAAATTTAAATAATATTGATTTAAATTCTAAATTTGTACGTTGCATTGGAAAAGGGTCAAAAGAAAGAATTATCCCTATTGGAAACAAAGCAGTAAAAGCCGTTCAAGCATATCTTAAGGAAAGAGATTATATCCTTAAAAAAAATAACAGACAAAAAGCACCTTTATTTGTAAAAGAAAACGGCGAAGGCATAAACAGAGGAGATATTTATGTTATTATTCGAGATCTTGGAAAATTAGTAAACAAAAATATCACGCCTCACGTTTTAAGACACAGTTTTGCAACACATTTGCTCGAAAACGGTGCTGATTTGAGAGTTGTACAAGAACTGCTCGGCCACAGTGATGTATCAACAACTCAACTTTACACACATGTAAGCAAAAAACGTTTAAAAGAAATTTATTTCTCCATAAACAAATAATTTTCTGCTATAATACAAAAAAACAAGAAGAGGGAACCATGGAAGATATTTCATCAAACAAATTAGCCAGCATAATAGCAAGAATACTTGACGACAAGCTTGGAAAAGATATAACAATCTTAAACATTAGCAATGTTTCTGTCTTAGCAGATTACTTTGTAATTGCAACAGGTGACAGCACGCCTCAAGTTAAAGCCTTAAGCTACGAAGTAAGAGACAGAATAAAACAATTATTTAGCAGAATTCCTATTCGTGACGAAAATGATAATAAAAATCGTTGGAACTTGTTAGACTACGGCGATGTTATAGTGCATGTTCTTCATAAAGAAGAAAGAGAAACATATGCTTTGGAAAAATTCTGGAACCATGCTCTTAAAATTGACAGAGAACAATGGGAAGAAGAGTCAAAAGAGTACTCTGAATACACAAAATAAAACTGTGTAAAAAAAATTTAATTGGTATGTTGACAATCAACTATGCTTTAGGTATATTAATTACACAGTCCAAGCTCCCATCGTCTAGAGGCCTAGGACACATCCCTTTCACGGATGCGACAGGGGTTCAAATCCCCTTGGGAGTACCATTTAAAAAAGAGCCGTTTAAGGCTCTTTTTTATTGCTTATTTACCTAAAGACCCCGTTATCAAATTAATAACACTTCCTTGAGTTTCAAACCCCGCTTTTAAAACAGACAACAGGCTTTCTTGTTTTATTTGGCTTTGCAACATGCCAATCATTGCACTGGCATAATCTGTATCAGCAATTTGAGAATAAGAAGCTTGATTATTCATAAAAGAAACAAGGTTATTCTCTATTGAACTCATTAAACCAGCTCTTTGTGCTGAAATTTCCGTCTGCTTTTCTATAACAACCTTTATTGCATTCTCTGCATTAGCCATAGATGTTTGTGCTTTTTCTGCAGTGGAAACGTCAAAACTAAACGAATCAAGCTCTAAATTTGGGTCATACGATATTTGGGACTCATCAAGTTTTCCTGAAGAAACTTCAAAAGTAATATCTTCAAGCATGTCCGGATTTTCATCATTAACAATATTTAACAAACTTTTATCATTATACTTTGTATTTTCAATCGTTTGATTTATACCGGACACAAGTTCATTTATCTCTGCCTGCATAATAGCTCGTTGGTCATCTGAATAAACATCACTGGAAGCTTTTGCCGAAAGTTCCATAATACGAGTAAAAGACTCATTTATATTTGTAAGTGCGCCACTTGCAACAGCTGTTAAATTCATACCTTGTTGAGCATTTTCTATCAAAGTCTGTTTTGAGACAGACTCAATATTTAAACTATCTGAAATATATTTATCAGAAAAATCAATGGAAGATAAACTACCGCTTGCAATATCTTGAACGTACTTGGTAAATTCTTCCTGAGTAGTATTAAGCGCCATCATCGCTATATTAATTGCTGATATTGAATTTATATTAATATTCATAAGTTTTCTCCTATAAGTGTATAGTGCCCATTTTTTGAATTTTATAACACTTTTTAGAGAAATTTTTACATTTTTTTACAAATTATTCAGACAAAAAACTTAAAAGACTTTCAATAGCCCTATTTGCCAATAACTGATTTTTTAATTTTTTATCTTTTTTAATTTTTCTATCCATTTCCATCGGCGCAATTATACCCCAATTTGAATTAATCGGCTGAAAAGCTGTATGTTCAGGACAAGA
>JAZTXF010000039.1:0-1921 GCA_045636305.1 Candidatus Gastranaerophilaceae bacterium
AAATAAAAACGAGGTGTTTGAAAAAACACCTCGCTCCTATCTCAAGATTCTTTATGAAAAAACAATAAAGAATGTTACCAGTAAACATATACATAACCAAATGTACATAATGCGTTTGAATTTCTCTTTTTCTGACAGTTCTGTTTTATCGTAATAGCCAATAGTATCATCGTATGAAACTTTTGTGGCATGAATATAACCGATAACCCAAAATGGAACCAAAGTCCATAAGAACGAAATAGGAAGCCATGTCAGTGCAGAGATTAACATAATGCACAGAACAAAGGTTCTACATATTTCAGTCTTGGTAACATTTTTTCTTCGGAATGCAATTGCTCCGAATAAGAAAAGATGTGACATGAGAAATACAATACACTCTTGATGCAAGTTTTCGGCTTTAAAAAAGAAGAAAACAGATGCAACATAAAGTAGGGCGAAGACGCAATTCGCAATTACTTTTTTAACCATAATAAATTTTTTAATGATAACTAACTTTACCCGATAATACTCATTTTTTATTTTATTTTCAAGTCAAAAATCAGGGATAATTATGAGAAAAGTTAAAGATATCTTTTACTTTAATAAAACTAATATCAGACCTTCTTAATATCTGATCTTTCTTTGATATCACTAAATCCAAATTATTTAATACATTTCTTATACTCATATTTTTATTTATCTAAAAATTTGAGTTTTTGATTAAATTACGGAATGATTAATATCAATTATTCAGTGCACGATGTAACTCGTTTGAAAAATATTCCGGAGTAAGTTTTTTGACATATCCTTTAATAACTTTAACATCTTTGATATAACCATTATCTAACGATGCTTGTAAAACAGTTTTTCCGGAATCTAAAGACAATGTCATAGAATCAACAGCCCTGCCTTTTATACATTTGCCTTGAAATATCTCTTCTCCTTCTGAATAATAAACTATTTTTTTACAATTTGCAAAAAAGGAACTATTGGTTACAAATATGAATGGAGAGGTATCTGCTAAACAACTGTCTAAAAAAGTTATTTTGGCATATCCAGCACCAGTAGACCATCAAATAGAATTGTTCTGCGAAAATGAAGTTAAAAATATGTATTCATTCCAATTTTTAATCAAACCATAGATAAATATACTTAATATATATAAGGAATAGGAATGAATATTGATATAAACAAATTAACCCAAGACATAAACGAACTTAAAAGATACTTTGCAGAAAAAGGAACTATTACCCCAATAAAACCATTGGAAGATGAAGTAAATGAAGAAATGAATACTCCTCAATACAATCAGCAAAAACAAGATGCCAAATTCTTGGTAAAATGCTTCAAATATCTAAAGAAACTTGGTTATATTAAATCACAATATGAGTTTAGCGAGCAGTTTTTGAGGAAGAACAAGTATTATTTTGGAATGATATTATCAGAACAAAGACATCCGTCCCTTGATGCAATTCATCATTTAATAACCGGAATATCCCAGATAAACGATGGACTAAATAAACTAAAACACCTTGATAACCTTTATGAAGAAGGACAAGATTTAATAACAAAACGATTACTAAAGTATCTATAATGGCAAAAAAGGGGCAAATGTCTTAAAATTCGGGGATGTAGTAGAAATGCATTCGGGCAAAAGTCTTATTTTTCTTGTAAATCCGTTCGGGCAAAAATACAGGAAATCTTATATACGTAAATGCAGTTAAAAATCTTTGACGGGATAACTGACGGACTTTGGTGACGGTTAGTGTTAAAAATAGCTTGAAAAAAGGCATAGAAAAAGCCCTTGAAATAAGGGCTTAATAAAAAACTGGTGCCGCTAGTAAGAATCGGACTTACGACCCCGTCATTACCAATGACGTGCTCTACCACTGAGCTATAGCGGCTTAACAGAAGTGAACATACATATATTAAAATTAAAAAT
>JAZTXF010000040.1:0-13968 GCA_045636305.1 Candidatus Gastranaerophilaceae bacterium
TTCGCCTAATTTTTTCGACGAACACCGTGCTAAAATTAACATAACCGACATTTTAAAACTTCAAAGTGTTGACGGGTTGCCATTTGAACAATACAAAATCGGATTTTTTACAGCAGGAGCAATTTTACAATACCTAATCAATACACAAAAAGATAATATGCCAAAAATTTCTAACATTGAAGCATATGATTTATCCGAATATGTTTTAATTGATGCAGGTACAAGAAAAAATCTGGAATTGCTTGAAACCGTCCGAGAAAAGAAAAAATACGGTTCTTTGTTATGGGCAATTGATAATACTAAAACAAATATGGGCTCACGCCTTTTGAAAAAATGGATTACTCAGCCGCTTAAAAATATTAAAGAAATAAAAAACCGGCAAGATGCCGTAGAAATATTAATTAACGATTCTCAAAGACGTTTAGCGCTATCTAATTTATTAGAAAAAGTCGTTGACATTCAACGACTCGCTACACGCTCCAGCAATAATAGCATTAATCCCAGAGATTTCATTTCACTAAAAAACACTCTTATGCTCTTACCTGAATTTGAAGAAGTTTTAAACGGCATTGACTCTGAATACTTCAATATTTGCGAAAATATTACGGATGTGTTTGAATTTGCCAAAATTATTGACAAAACCATAGTAGAAGACGCACCAATTTTAATAAAAGAAGGCGGGCTAATAAAAGAAGGAGTTAACAGCGATTTAGACTACCTTAGAGGTTTATTAACCAATGGAAAGCAATGGCTATTAGACTTTGAAGAAAAAGAAAAAGAAAAAACCGGTATAAAAAATTTAAAAGTTGGTTTTAGTAGAGTTTTTGGTTATTTTATAGAAATAACAAACTCCAATCTTTCTCAAGTTCCTCCAAATTACATAAGAAAACAAACCCTTACAGGAGCTGAAAGATTCATAACTGAAGAATTAAAAAAACACGAAGATGACGTGCTCTCTGCACAAACTAAATCAACAGACTTGGAATATAGAATATTTTGCGACTTGAGAGAATATTCTAAAGAATTTGTTGAAGTCATAAGAAACATAGCTCAAAAATTAGCCCAAATAGATGCTTTGCTTTCCTTTGCAATTTGCGCAATAGAAAACAACTATACAAAACCTGAAATTACAGATACTAACGAATTATATATCCAAAATGGACGACATCCTGTTGTTGAAAAGATTTTACCGCTTGGTGAATATGTTCCAAACGATTTAAAACTTATTGGTGGCAAAAACTCTTCAGAAGAAGCAGAATTTATGATTTTAACAGGACCTAACATGGCCGGAAAATCAACTTATATGCGTCAACAGGCATTAATTGTTCTTTTAGCGCAAATCGGCAGTTTTGTTCCCGCGCAATACGCTAAAATCGGTATTGTAGACAAAATATTCACAAGAGTTGGCGCAGTGGATGACTTATCTTTAGGGCAATCTACGTTTATGGTTGAGATGAATGAAACAGCATTCATCCTTAACACCGCAACAGAAAACAGTTTAATTTTATTAGATGAAATAGGCAGAGGAACAAGCACATATGACGGTGTAGCAATAGCTTGGAGTGTTGCTGAATACATAAGCCAAAAAATAAAAGCCCGTACAATTTTTGCAACACACTATCACGAATTAAACGTTATGCCTCAATCTTATCCTTCCGTAAAAAATTACCGCATAACTATTACCGAGGAAAACGGAGAAATTATCTTTTTAAGAAAAGTTGTTGAAGGCTCAGCCTCAAAAAGTTACGGTATTCAAGTTGCAAAAATGGCAGGACTACCTAAGTCCGTAGTAAATACAGCTGAAAAACTTATGGTAAAAATGCAAAAAGATTTCTCTAAAGATTTATCTAAGGGTAAATCCGCAAAAGTGCCGGAAGTAAACGTCCCACAATTAAGCTTGGCTCTTAACGTAAGTACAGAAGAATAAATTATCTGTTTATAGTATAAATATTTTTTTTGCTGTCCATTATATTTAGTTTTAATTGCGGTTGACTACCAATCGGAACAAGTGTTTTCACAGAAACACTTTCATTTGGATTTAAAACCCCTATAGGAATTATATTAGTATAAGAAATTGCCTCTGTTTGAATTTTTTTGTTTTTATTTTTTTGAACAACCCAAACAATAGGAGTTGCTATTAATCCTACAACCCAACCGGCTCCCAACGTAAAAAGACCTACCGGACCTGCAATAGCCCAAGTTAGACCAATTGCCCCTTCAGCTTCTGATTTTTGATAACCTATATTACCATCATAACCATTTTTTATTTGTGCATTTACTATATTTATTTGTTCTTTAAAATTATTTGTAATTGTATATTCAAACCCTGAAAAATCTTTTTTTAATTTGGAATTTAAAATAACAGGTGATAATTGAATGTCGAACTGAGCTACATCAATAACAGCTAAACAAGACTGATTTAACCCAATAAAATATAGAATTAAAAATATAGATATCAATTTTTTCATAACTTACCTGTATCAATATTATGACAACCTGTTCTTATATTAGAACAATAATTAATAACATGCAAGACCTTAAAAATCGATTACAAAAAACTGTCGCAAAAACTGTAAAACAACTTCGCACAAAATCAATAACAAAAAGTGCTGATGAAATTGGCTTGGGCAAATCGCTGTGGGCTGATTTAGAAAACGGAATAAAAGACCCTCAATTGTCAACACTATGGAGAATTGCCGAAGGTTTAAATATTAAATTAAGCGAATTAATAAAACTTGTTGAAGACGAACTTGGTGATGCCTTTTCTTTTTTAGAAGAAAATATTGGCAAAAATGATTAATTAGAATAAACCATAACCCTGTTTCTGCCACGCTCTTTGGCAACATACAAAGCAGAATCAGCCATTTTATAAAGCTCTTTTGGATCTTTTATTGTATCAATATACTCGCTCACACCAAAAGAAGCTGTAACTTTTATCGTATTTATTCCTGCAATTTTTGCTTCTGAAATATCCATTTCAGTTTCTTCAATAGCTTTTCTCAAACGTTGAGCAACAGCAAAAGCCTCTTTTATACTTGTAAACGGTAAAAGAATTGAAAACTCTTCTCCCCCATATCTTGCAGCAATATCATATTCACGCAACTCTTGCGGAATAATTTTTCCCACCTGTTTTAACACACAATCTCCCGCAATATGACCATAAGTATCATTTACCTTTTTGAAATAATCAACATCAATCATTATGCAACACAAATCTTTCTTTTGTCTTTTTGCGGTTGAAACCTCTTGCCCAAGACGCACATCAAATTGCCTACGATTATTTAATCCCGTCAAGGCATCAAGAGTCGCATGTTTTAAAGCTTCGCCATATATATTAGCTCGCTGAATTGTTATAGATGATTGATTGGAAAGTTGTTGTATATATTGAATATCATTTTCTGAAAGCACATCAATGTTACTATATGCAACAATTGCACCTAACAGTTTCTTTTCTTGAATTAATGGAAAAATGCCTGTTTTTTTATCATCAGTTATCAAAAAATCACTATTTTTGTTTATTCCTTTTAATAACTCAGGAATATGTTTTTCATGACACGCATTTGGCCACAACAACTGAAAACCTTTTTCTTCATGATATAGAAAAATATAGATAAGATGACTTGATACAAATCTATCTATCATTTCACCAATCAAAGGAATTATATAACTCAATTCATACTGACTTTCAATAATTTTAGCAATATTTTTCATTGCCGCATGAAAATTTGCATTTATCTGCATTTGATTATTTAAAATCGTATTCACAATACTTGAAGACAATTGATATAAAAGTATTCCAAATGTTTTTAACAATTCAGAAGAAATCTTTTCTTTTTCTTGCGCCAAGTCTATTTCTACAAAACCAAAAACATCATCTTTTCTAATTAAAGGCAAATAAATCTTAATAAATTTATTATTTTTAATTTTTTTAATTGTTAAACTTGTTTTTTCGCCTGATATCAAACTATAAACAGCCGAATCATATATAATTGCATTTTTCAAAATTTCAAACGTGTCCAAAATTTGATGCAAATAATAATCTTGTTTTGGCGAATCAATTGTAATCCAATTTTTAGAAAAATTTTTAACGGAATTTGTATTTTTGTCCCAAATTAAAACTTCCACTTTTTCACAATTAATATACTTTTTTAAACAAGCCTCTATTGCCATTACAATTTTTTCAGCATCATAACTGTCTGAAAGCGTTTTTGACATATCCCATAAAAAATCTAATTGGTTACTTTTCATTAATATCAAAATCCTTAAAAAGTTTTCTGCTTGGACAATCTCTTAAATACCTGTGAAGTTTATGATTGTCATGTCGGTCGACAACAACTTTACCATGTCGAAAAACACTTTCTTCTCTGGTTGGCTGATAACTTTCGTGACGACTTTTAACAAAATCATATTCACCAGTTTGAACAAGTTGTTGATTAACCTCATTCAACACATCATAAACATGTTTTGTCATCATTACATTACCCCGAGCATCCAACAACATGCCCGCTTTCTCAAATTCTACCAAAGATTCCTTGTAATGTCCAAGATGACGAAGCAAAATAGCCAAATTGTAATGTGCATCAAAATTCATTGGTTCAATATTAATTGCCTTACAATATTCTATACCGGCTTCTCTATAATCTCCAAGATATTGATTTGTTAAAGCAAGGTTATAATGGGTGTCATAATCTTTTTTTAATGTTTTTAATGCAAATTTATAAGCTGACTCAGCCTTTTCTAAATATTGTTTCGATACAAAAGATTTTTCACCAATATACAAAGATTTTCCTCTAAAAGCTAAGCCTTTATTATAACTTGCTATAGCACGATTTTGTTTTGTACTTTTCCAATTACTGTATATAAAAGGGATTTGCAATATTCTTGGTTTTGACTTTATTATTGTATCATATTGAACTATTGCAGAATCATAATTAGCAAGCTTTTCAGCCTCAATTATTCCCAAATTCATCCTGCATACATTAAAATTAGGTTTATGTTTTAAAGCTGTTTCATAAGAATCTGTCGCTGAAAAATAATCTTCATACATTACATAAATATTTCCCAAATTACATCTGGCTTTAGCATGCTCAGGATATAACTTCAAACCTTTATTATAATTATTTATCGCTGTTTGCAACTTTTGTTTTTGATATGCCTTATCCCCTTTGTAGACATAATACATACCAAGAGCTTTATTTATTTGTTTTTCATACCAACCCCAAAAAACAAAAATACTTATAATCAACAATAAAACCAAAAGTAAAGATATTACTTTTGTAACTGTTTTTTTAAATAAATTTTTTATAAAATTCATTTTTTACCCTATTATTTTTCAGGTGCTTCTTTAGTTGTATCTTTAAGAAGTTTTACCGTATGAATTCTTTTAACTTCTGAAGAATAAATTTCATTTAAAATAAGAACATTCTTAGCAACTTCCTCATCATCTCCCGTCAATTTAAGAGCTGCATCAGAAAGCCCTTTAACTTTATTTATTGCTTGAATGTGTTCTAATCTATATGCTTCTTGCTCTTTTGGTGTCATTTTTAAAATGGTATCTTGAGCATTTTCATTTTTTTTGAATTTATTTCTAAGAATTACAATTTCCACACGTCTGTTTTGAGCACGTCCCTTCGCAGTATTATTTTTAGCTATAGGTCTTGTTGAACTATAACCGACTGGGGTAAACAAATCCGGATGAAACTTAAATCTATCAATTAAATATCTGACAATTGTGCAAGAACGGGCACTTGATAATTCCCAGTTTGAAGGATATATTTTATTAGAAAACGGTAAATTATCTGTATTTCCTTCAACTCTTATCGAATGCATAAGGAACTTTTTCGCAATCAAAAGCCCTATCTTATCCAATTTTTCTTTTGCAGACTGCTCTAATTGAGCAGAAGCAGATTTAAATAAAATGTTTGAATCACTCAATCTAATAACTAAACCTTTTTCTTCTATTGAGGCACTAACACCCTCAAGCTCTTTGGTTTTTGAAAGTTCTTCTATTTCTTTTTTTATTTCTTCATAAGACTCTTCTTCGTATTTTGGACTCATATATTCCAACATTAATGAAGAAATGACAGAATCAGCACTTGTTTTATCCAAAAGGTTATCCCCACTCTCACTCAATATTCCGGGACTACCTTGCATTATTGTCTGAGCATCAAAAGCTTGTTTAAGCGCTTCCTCTAACTTAGAAAAAGAACTGATATCTACTTGTGACAAAGCATACAAAACTACAAATGTTGCGAACAACAAAGTAATAAAGTCCGCGTACGAAACGAGGTACCTTTCCAAATTAACATGTTCTTCGTGTTTTTGTTTTCTGCCCATTTAATTAGTTTGCCTTTTGAATATGTTTATCCAACACGTATGCATTTAACTTTCTTTCAATTAAAGCAGGGCTTTCTCCGGCTTGGATTGAAAGAATACCTTCAATAATTAGTTCCTTCTTAGTAAACACTTTAGCATACTTTGTTTTTATTTTTGTACTAAACGGAATAAGAACCAAGTTCGCTGCGAACAAACCGTAAACCGTTGCAACGAAAGCAACCGCAATACCCGCCCCTAACTTTGTAGGATCAGAAAGGTTTTGCATAACCTGTATCAATCCCATTACCGCACCAATAATACCAAATGTCGGCGAATAAGCTCCGGCAGATTCCCAAACTTTTGATGCATTATTAACCCTTTCTTCAAAACGCCCGAATTGCGTTTCTAACATTTCTTTTACCAATGCAGGGTCTACACCATCTGCAACTGCTTCTAATCCCAACTTCAATAAAGAATCCGATGCTTCTCTTGCGTCTTTCTCTAATGCAATAATCCCTTCTCTTCTTGCTTTTGTCGCATATCTGACAACCTCGGCAATTATTTCATCAAAATCTACTTTCAATGGACCATAAACATCTTTTAGGTAATAAAAAGCATCAGCAAGTTGGTTCGCAGGAAAACTAACTATTACAGCACCGGAAGTTCCACCAAAAACAATCATAGCTGCAGTGATCTGCATTAACTGTCCAGCATTTCCGCCTTCAAGTGCTTGTCCGCCTAAAAGCATTGCTGTACCTATTATAAAACCTAATATCGATGTTAAATCCATTTTCTCTCCATGATGACATATAATTCTATACGTATACTATTAAATAATATTTAAGGAAATATAAAATCATATAATTGGTTTATTTCTAACGATTTTGCTCTTTTTTTCATTAAAAGTTAACTATTGTAAAATGCATGCAAATAGTATATAGAAAATATTGCCACATATGTTATAATAAATTAGTTGATATTATTTGGAGAAAAACATATGGCTCGTATCTTAATTTCTATGCCTGACGACTTTTTAAGCAAAGTTGATTCCGTAGCTGACGGTGAACAACGTTCCAGAAGCGAATTAATCAGAGAAGCTTTACGCTCATACATTAGACGTTCAAGAATTACTAACGTTGAAAAAGCAAAGACTAACGCTGAGATTTTAGATAAAATTTTAGAATAATTTTAAAATGAATTTTTTAGCCGTTATTCCTGCTCGAGGAGGTTCGAAAGGCATACCTCGAAAAAATATTAGACTTTTAAACTCAAAGCCGCTAATTTGGTATTCAATACAAGCGGCTTTGGGTTCAAAGTATATAAAACATTTGGTTGTTTCAACTGAAGATAAAGAAATTGCACAAATTGTGGACGATTTACAAGTGGAAGTTGTAAATCGTCCATCCGAACTTGCAAAAGACGAAACCATGACTGCGCCTGTTATATTAAATACAGTTGAACAACTTGAAAAAAAAGGGCTTTATTTTGATGCAGTTATTATCCTTCAAGCTACATGTCCCCTTAGAAATTCTCAAAAACTTGATAAAACAATAAAGATTTTTATTAATAATCCTAATTGTGATTCCATTTTTACAGCAAAAAAAATAGGACTAACACATACAAAATGGAAATACTCTCAAAAAGGCAATTTAGAAGCTCTATATGACTATCGCAATCGTCCACGTCGCCAAGATATGGACAAGCATTACGACTTATTACAAGAAACAGGTGAAACATATATCATTAAAACAGATGCATTAAAGGAAATATGTGATGTAATAGGAAAAAATCCAATTGTTGATGTTGTTGCTGATTCAATTGATATAGACACAGAGGAAGATTTTAAGAAAGTTGAGGAAATATTAAAATGGAACGAGAAATATTAGGATTTAAAATATACGAAGCTGAACAAGTTACAGAATTTTTACATGGTTGTTTAAATAATTTATTCATACTTTCTTTATATATCATAATAACGCTTGTTTTAGTAAAGCTGGTAAATAAATTTGTAGAAAAAATGTTTTCACATTTACTTAGAGTAAAAAATGATAATGAATATAAAAAACAAGTAAGCACAATTAAAAACTTAGTAAAATCTCTTTCCAACGGACTTGTTGTTGTCATTATGGTTTTGAATTTATTGGCACGATACAATATTGATATTCGCCCGTTACTGGCTGCAGCAGGGGTTGTTGGGGTTGCAGTCGGTTTTGCGGCAAGAAGATTTGTTGAAGATATCATTATGGGAATTTTTATCCTTCTTGAAGGACAAATCAGAGTCGGGGATGTTGTTACAATTGATAATTTTAGCGGAACCGTTGAAAAAGTTACACTAAAAATGGTCATTATAAGAAACTTAAACGGACACGTTCACTACATAAGAAACGGAATGATTGGAGCAATAACAAATAAAACAAGAGAATATGCTTGCCCAATAATTGATATAGGCGTTGCTTACGACTCTAACATTGATGAAGTCATAGAAATAATGAAATCAATAGCTCAAAAAATGAAAAATGATGATAAATACAGAAAATTCATTATCGCAGATTTGGACGTTTTAGGTGTAACTGAATTCCAAGACAGCGCCATTGTCATTCGCGCGCTTTTCAAAACTGTTCCTTCACAACAATTGTTTATTGAAAGAGAATATAAAAAACTGATTAAAGAAAGTTTTGATAAAAACGGAATTTCAATTCCTTTTCCGCAGAGAGACATACATATCATAAAAGGTGAATAATGTCCGAGCTTAAGATAGTTTCAGTTGTCAACAATTTCGATATATATAACAAATGTATTAAAAACAACGAGTTTATAAACAAGTATGATTTAATACCTTTTGATAACACTTCTGAAAATCTCGGTATACCAAAGCTTTATAACTCTTTTATTGACCAAATAAAAGAAGGAGATGATTTTTGGATTGCGTTTATTCATCAGGATTTTGTTTTCAATGAAAACCCTCTGGAAAAATTAAAAAACAAAGAGAAAGATAGTTTGTATGGGGTTATTGGAATAAACAGAGATTTATTTTATTTGCAATTTAAACCTAATTTTATTTTTAAAATATACAGAAGATGCATGTTAGGACAAATTATACAAGGTGAGGGTAATGAGCTTGTAGGAAATAAGGTTTCAGGGACTCCAGAAGTTAAGACTTTTGATTGTTGTTGTTGCATTGCACACTCTTCTTTGATTTATGAAAAAAAACTCAGATTTGATGAAGAATTAAATTTTCACATGTATGTAGAAGATTTATGTCACTCTGCCAAAAAGAAAAAAGTTCCATCTAAAGTAATACAAATGGATTGCAGACATTTGAGCGGTGGATGTTTAAATGAAGAATTACAAAAAAGCGCTGAATATGTTAAACAAAAACATAAACTATGGCGAATAAGCTCAACGTGTTTTAAATAATTTTTTTATTAAAAATGGAATTTTTCTTTTAAAGTAGATTGACAAATACATTAAAACTGACGAAAACTTATTGATTTCCATTTTATAAACTATAGATAATTTAGGAGTTCTTTTGAGTATTTTAAGAATTTCAGAAACAAACAAAGCTCGCTCCATATGATATCTGAAAGATTTTGAGGATTTTACCAAATAACTTTCAGTATGAGTTCGCCATTTCGTTAATTTTTTATTTATAAAGCCGAATTCAGTTTTTTCTGCCGCTTGCCACCACAACCAATAATCTAATATTGGTTTACACGGCGTATTATAATTTAGTTGCAAAAGTATATCTTTTTTACACATAACACAAGAAAAAGTCGGAACAATATTTTTATCACCAAATTCATCAAAAACATCTTGAACTTGTTTTTCCATCCAATGTTCCGCCAACATATTAAGATACTTGTCATTTTTATATGTGTTTCTTTTATCCCCAAATAAACTTACATGATTGTATATAAATCCGCACTCGGGGTACATTCTTATAAAATTTATTTTTTCTTCAAGATAATTAGGTTCTATACAATCATCACTTTCTAAAAAAACAACCCAATCATATTGAGTTTTTTCCAAACCTAATAAAATCGAAGCTTTTAAACCTTTATTAGCATCATTAAAATGTTGAAACAATTTTATTCTGGAATCTTTTGCACAATACTCTTTAATTATTTCAACAGAATTATCTTTTGAACCATCATCAACGATAATCAATTCCCAATCTTCAACAGTCTGAGCAATTACACTCTCTATTGCCTCAGCTATATATTTCTCATAATTATAACTCGTTATAATGATTGATGTTTTCATAGAAAAATTGTACTATAAAAAATAGAAAAGGTTTGAACATGAACACACAACAAAAGAGAAAATTTTTAGGAATATATTTTGAATGCTGTAATGTATACGGCAGAATTTATAAAAACTCAACCGGAACTTCATACGAAGGTCGTTGCCCAAAATGCTTAAGATGGGTAAGTGTTCCTGTCGGAGAAGGTGGTACAAACCAAAGATTTTTTAAAGCAAGATAAATGGAAAGGAAATAATATGGAAAGTTTAATTTGTTTATTTTGTTCATTAGCTCAAATACCCTCCCCATCACTACAAGAACAAGCTGTTGCAGAAAAAATAGTAAAAACATTTCAAGAGTTACAAATCGAAACTCGCCAAGACTCTTATGGTAATGTATACGCCAAAATACCTGCCACTGACGAAACAAAACAATCCATTTTACTTTCAGCACATATGGACGTTGTTGGAGATGCAAGCCCTGTAAATATCGTTTTTTCAGAAGATAAAAATATAATTGAAACAGACAAAACAAGAACTCTTGGAGCAGATGATAAAGCCGGTGTTGCTCAAGCAATATGGCTTGCAAAAACAATAAAAGAAGATTCCGAATTAAAACACGGCGGACTTGAAATAGTTTTTACACGAGATGAAGAACAAGGAATGTCAGGAATTGAAAACGTTGAGTTTGAAACACTAAACTCTCAATATGTTTTAGTGCTTGACTCCGACAAACTGGGTAAACTCGAAGTTTCCGGTGCCGGCTACACAAAAATGTTTTTATCAGTAAAAACATTTAAAGGTGGACACTCAGGTATGGATATTCAAGATACAACAAGATTAAACGCCGTTAACATAATTTCAGAAGTAATCACAAAATTACCACATGGCGTTTACAAAAAAGATAAAACCGGCACAGTAACATCATTAAATGCAGGAGCAATTGTTGCCGGGGGAATTAAAAATATTTCTTCAGACAAAAATGGAGCAATATATTCAAAAGAGCTTGCGCAAAATGCTATGGATAACATTATTAATACAAATGCTTTTGCTGTATATTCAATAAGAAGCTCTGATATTAAAGTTGAAAAACAGCTTTGTGAAAAAATTGAAAAAATAGTAAAAAAATTCAACAAAAAATATAAAAACCTTGCACAAATCAATATTGAGTTTAAAGAACACTTAAAACCCTTTGAAAAATCTGAAGACAACACAATTGTAGAAGTTGCCAAAAAAGCCTCAAAAAATACAGGAATAGAAGTAAATGTTTCCTCTTTCCATGCCGGTGCTGAAACGCACGTATATGCGCATAAAACAAACAATAAAGGTCAAAAATTTCTACCATATCTTGTAGGAATAGCTGATATTTATAACATGCATTCTCCTGATGAAAAAATATCTGTCCCATCTATGGAAAAAGGTGCTGAGTTATTGAAAAATATTTTTTATGTATTTAATGAGGTAAAATAGTTGTATTTTATTGAGCTAATTAATAAATTAAAAAACAAAAAAAAGCTAACACAAACAAACAATTCAAAAATCGATTTTGAAAAAGAAGAAATTGATGAAGCGTTAACCTGTAATCACGTTTTTATGCCTATTGACAGCACAAAAAAAATACTGGCTTGTTCAAAATGTGGTTATGTTATTCAAAATAAAAACACAAAAAACTCTGAAATTACTAATAACCCATTTCTGAACAATTAATTTTTATTCTTTTTTTCTTTTTCCTCTTCTTTTTTATTTTCTTTTTCTTCTGAAAAATGGCTATTATAAAGAGTTTCTACAGCTTTAATATTAGGATGGGTCGCAAAACTTTTTAGAATAAACTTTAATTTCTTTTTAAGATCATTCATTCGTTCAAGTTTTTCATAAGTAAGAGCAATGTTGTAATGGGTTTCAAAATTCTTAATCGGTTTCAAATCCAAAGCTTTGTTATAATATTTTAAAGCTTCATCATAATTATGACTACAATACAAAACAAGTGCAGTATGACTATTAATTTCATATGATTTAGGATCAAGTTTAAGCGCCGCTAAACTATGCTGAAGAGCCAAATCCCAATTTCCTATCTTGCCATAACACATTGAAACTTGAATATATGCATTACTGTTTTCATCATAAACCTTAAGATAACTGTTCAATAATTTTATTACCTTCAAAATTGTTTCACTATCTTTTTCACCAAAACTTATATTTTCAATATATTTTGCAACAGTTAAAGTAAAATCCCGATAAAGCCTATTTGATTGAACAATTTCTATAGTTTTTTCAATTGCCTCATCAATTCTTTCACATTCAACTAAAGCCAAGACATAACTCATCTTTGCATCATAATCATTAGGATTTTTATCCAAAACAAGCTTTAAATTTTTCTCTGCTAACTCACCTTCATGTTTATTTAAATAACACAAGCCAAGATTATAAATTGTGTCATTATCTTTAGAATTCAAAGCTAATGCCTTCTGATAATATTCAATTGCCACATCAAATCTGTTATCAGCTTGATAAGCAAGTGCAAGATTATATAAACATTGAAAGCTATCTTTTTTTTCTTTCAATGCTTTTTCAAAATAGAAAATAGCTCTTTTGTATCGTTTTTTATTATATGTGCTTATTCCCTCTGAAAATAAATTGTTATATCCGGAAACAAACATGTTTTCACCCAGCAAATCAATAATCTTTCCTCTTTGATTATCTATTTCATCAAGGAAAAGAGACCAATATTCACGAAAAACCAATATGCACTCTTTAATTTTATTTTCACTCATAAATAAACTTTTAAAAATATCTCTTTTGTTCTACAATATATTATATTATGGAAATGATG
Source organism: Candidatus Gastranaerophilaceae bacterium (assembly GCA_045636305.1). Lineage (GTDB taxonomy): Bacteria > Cyanobacteriota > Vampirovibrionia > Gastranaerophilales > Gastranaerophilaceae > RGIG2134. The sequence goes on from JAZTXF010000040.1 coordinate 13,388, forward strand.
AAAAAGAAACTACTGGAATTATATAACTCCGACTTGGAGATTTTATTAAAAGAAGCCGCTAAATATACCGGTAATAATGTGGATTTTTGTTCTTTGATTAGCGCAAGAACCGGAAAATGTTCTCAAAATTGCAAATACTGTGCTCAGAGCTCACATTACAGAACAGAAATAGAAACACACCCACTAGTATCATTAGATGCGGTCAGAAAAACTGCATTAAACGCTAAAGCAAATAAGGCCTCTCATTTCGCAATCGTGACATCAGGAAAAACTCCGGATGAAAGTGACTTTAACACAATGCTTGAGATGATAAAAGTTGTAAATGAAGTTGGAGGACTCAAAAGCTGTGCAAGCATCGGCATTCTAAACGAAGAACAAGCTAAAAAACTCAAAGAAGCCGGACTTGTCAGATTTCACCACAATATAAATACTTGCAAATCCTATCATCCTGAGATATGTACAACTCATACTTATGAAGACAGAATTAATACAACAAAATTAGTTAAAAAATATGGTATGGAGTTGTGCTGTGGGGTTATAATCGGAATGGGAGAAACGCCCGAACAGCGAATAGAAATGGC
>JAZTXF010000041.1:0-29846 GCA_045636305.1 Candidatus Gastranaerophilaceae bacterium
CCCCAAGGTCTGAAAACTGTTTTGTGCACTTTATGAGAATCATCATTTTTTTCTTTTAACTGATTGTATATTTTTTTTACTTCCTGTGTTTTTGTTTTGTCACAAACTAAAACCGCATCCTCTGTTTCAATAACAATTGTATCTTTTAGACCAACCGTAGTAACAAGCTTAGATGTTGAATAAATCATAGAATCTTTTGAATCAATATCAATTACATTACCAGTTATACAATTTCCATTTTTGTCTTTATCTGAAATATCATAAATAGCTTCCCAAGACCCCAAATCATTCCACTCGCAATCAAGTGAAACAAGTGCTATTTTTTTAGACTGTTCCATTATCGCATAATCTATTGATATTTCTGGCATTTTATTAAATTCTTGATATTCAACAGTTGGTTGTTTTTCAGAAAGTTCTAATTCTTCTGTAATCTTTATAATTTCTTTTGTATATTTTTTCATTTCAGCTAGCATTGTTGATGCCTTAAACATAAACATTCCACCGTTCCAATAGTATTTGCCAGATTTTATATAACTTTCTGCAGTTTCAAAATCTGGTTTTTCTTTAAATTCAGCAACCTTTAAAGCACCCTCACATAATTCTGAAATTTTCTTATTATTTTGTGTTTTGATATAACCAAAACCCGTATCAACCTTATTTGGTTTTATACCAAAAGTAACAATATAGCCATCTTCTGCCAATTTAATGCCATCCTCAACAGCAACTGAAAAAGCTTTATTATCCAGAATTAAATGATCTGAAGGTACAACAAGAATTACAGGATCTGCTTTTTTACCAGCTAAACTTTTAATATATTTAATAGCCAAAGCAATAGCCGGAGCAGTATTTTTACCTACAGGCTCAGTTATTATTTTATAATCATCCTTTCTGAAAAATTTTTCTTTAAGCTCTTGTAATTGTAGCCTAATCCCCGATTCATGTTTAATATTAGTAATACTGATAATATTTTTGTCATCAAAAGTCTCTATAAGCCTCAAAAATGTTGATTGAAACAAAGTATTTTTTTGATTAAGTTTCAACAACTGTTTTGGATACAATTCCCGACTCATCGGCCATAATCTTGACCCGCTGCCACCTGCAAGAATCAATGCGTATAAATCTTTTGACATATTCCACTCCATAGAAATCTATAATTAAGAATTATACCTCAAGAACGACTTATTGCGCAAGTTTAACAAATTAAAGAGAAAAAGTATTTAAGTAAACTACTTGCGAATAAAAATATGTTTATGCTATGATAAGAGGGCTTGAAAAACTAATATTGGAAAAGTGGCCGAGTGGCTGAAGGCGGCACCCTGCTAAGGTGTTAGGTGGAGTAATCTGCCTCGAGGGTTCGAATCCCTCCTTTTCCGAATTTTAAAGCCCTTTGGGGCTTTTTGTTTTTTGGGGTGTCGCTTACACTACACTTGCAGTTTGATAAAAAGTGTCAAACAGTTTCATAGCATTTTTGTTGAGAAATTTTCTTTTGAATTTGAACTGTCCGACAGCTGAAATTAAAATGTCGGACAATCACCTTTTAAAACAAATTTAGATAGTAATACATTCAATAAATAATTATTTTTTAATAATTGAATATTATATAGTTTGTGATAAAATTAATATCATTAATGGGGGGGTGGTATGTTCAATCTAAATTGGCTAGGCAAAATTAATAATTGCGACATTAATGAATATAACAAACAAATTAATATAGTTCGTGATTTTGGAACATCATTAAAAAACTCAGGATTAGAATTAGAAAAAATATCGCAAACAGAAGGTTTTCAAGTACTTTTTAGAAAATCTTCTTATTTAAAACATTCTCAATTAAAAATTTTATATGCTGTCTCATTTATAATTTTATGGAAACTAAATCTTTATAAAAATGACAACAACGAAGTCTTTATGAACGAAATAAACGATAATGAATTGATTAATGCAATAAAAGTATTTCCTGGCATTTTTGCATTTGTTGAAGATAATTTATGGCAACAAATATATAATGATATAAAAACAGAAATTAATAAAGATGACAAAAAATTCACAAAGGCAATAATTTCATGGTATTTCGAAATAGAAAAAAGTGGTAACGATTATTTAAATTGGATTATTTTTTCAAATGGGATTAAAAGAAGATATTAACAAAATAAGCAAATAATGGGGGTGCTATGTTTTATACAATTGATGATAAAAAAGATTATGATTTGCAAAAGGGACAACAATTATTTGCTAAAGCATTAGAGTTGACTAGTGACAATGCATTAAAAGAAATATTATCAAATGCGACAGCTGGGATTTTATGGGGCTGCGAATTAAATATTTATATTGACAATATTAGCTTAATTGAACAATATGATTCTGATTTATTAAAAGATTTTTTAAAATTGCTTTTAAGCCTCGATGATTATGCAGAAACAGTTGTATTCCATGAAAAAAGAGATGGAAATATTACGGCAATGTTGCATTGTTCAATATACATGGAAGAATATCGAAAAACTATTTTTGAAAAATAAATCACCAACTTGACTTCTAACTACTTGCAAGTGATGTATGTCACAACCTAAAAGGAGGTTGTGTATGGAAGAAAGATTTGTTATAAAAAGAAAAATTTATATAGCTTAGCAAGGCACTAAAAATATTTATAATTTTCAATTACATTGTGCTTCGATTACATAAAATGAATTGAGGAATGTAATTAAATTTTGTGTTTTTAAAAGCTAAAAGTATTATTTTAAAAGCTTTTCCGACTTTGGGAAGTGTTTTTTCTTCAATTATAAAAGGCAATGGACATTAAGAGGTAATTAAAGTAATCAAAGAGAGGCATCAGTCGCCCAAACGTCAAACGAATGAGGCGATTCCCCCATAATGAGAGACCAATGTCCATTTTGACCGATTTTCGTCCTTTTTTAATCCGTCCTCTGTCCCATTTTTTAAACCCTTAACCCCTAAAAGATAAAATATATTTACCTTTGAGGGGTATGACAATAAATTACTTCGGGTTGAAAATAAATTCCCTCGGGAGCTTTTTCAAATTTTAAGGGGAAGTGTTTAGCTTCCGTTTAAATCGGACTTAAACGCCATTTTATGGGGAACACATCTTCCTCCTCGTTTCAGGTAATTTAAAAAAGTTTTTCAATTCTGTGTGTAAAAAACAAATTACTTCCTTAATTCGGAAATACTTTTAAAATAATACTTTTAGCTTTTAAAAACATAAAATTTCAATTACATTCCTACATTCTTTTTATGTAATCGAAGCTCAATGTAATTGAAGTCATTTTATATTATAATTATTGGGGAAAGTGAGGATAGACATGAACATTTTATATATAAATGCATGTGTGAGAAAAATTTCTAGAACGAATGAACTTGCACAATTTGCCTTAAATAAATTAGCTGGTAATATTGAAGAAATTAATTTAGGTGATGAAAAAATATCTCCTTTATATAAACAACGATTAGAATTAAGGGATGATTTAATTAAGGACAAAAACTATAGTCATCCTATGTTTAAATATGCAAAACAATTTGCAAATGCAGATATTATTTTAATATCAGCACCTTATTGGGATTTATCATTTCCAGCTATTTTAAAAACATATATTGAAAACATTAATGTTAATGGAATAACTTTTTCTTATTCAGAAAAAGGTTATCCCGTTAGTTTATGCAAAGCTAAAAAATTAATATATATAACAACTTCAGGCGGTCCAATTATATCTGATGATTTTGGCTTTGGCTATATAAAATCGTTGGCAGAAAATTTCTATGGAATAAATGACACTAATTATATAAAAGCTGAAGGCCTTGATATCCGTGGGGTAAATATTCAAGAAATTTTAAAAAAAGCTAAAAAAGAAATTGAGAAATATTTATAATTAAAGGAGTTAACTATGAAGAAGATTTTATTTAGTCTATTTACAGGAATGAGTATATTTAAAACTAATTGGGCTTCTTGCAAATACTTAATTAAAAAGCTCATAACGTCAAAAGAACAAAAAAGTTTTTCCATTGCAGAAGGAATGGTGCTTTTGTTACTTACCAGTGTTGCTCTTAGTTTTGTCGCACCACTAATATCTAAAAGAACCATCCAAAATCAACAAATTGCCTCTATATCAGAAAGAATGATTCCCAGTGGCGCCATAATGTTTTTTGACTTGGAAAATTGTCCCCAAGGATGGACAAATGTTACAAGCAAAGGCTGGGGCGGACGCTTTTTTAGAGTTGCTGATGAAATAAATACAAGAAATACTCCTCAAAATAATACCATTCTTAGCCATACACATAATGCAACTATGCAAAATTTCTCACTTCCAAATGTTACAACCGTATACAATGCCCAAGGTGGCGGTTGTCCTTCTGGCACATGTAATGTTTTGGTATCATCACAAAATAGTATTTTAAATTTAAACGGAACGATCAATGCAAATATATCAGCTTTTGGCGATACAGAAACCAGACCGGATAATATACCTTTGACCACTTGCAGAAAAGACTAGCTGTTAAAAATCTAATTTAAAACTTTTTAATGAGAATTTGAAATGGGAATTTGTATATTTTGCAACTTATCTAAAGAAAAAATTTATGTTGAAAATGAATTTGCTCTGGCTTTTTTTGATGAATTTCCTGTAAATAAAGGTCATACAATCATTATCCCCAAACGACATGTTTCAAGTTTTTTTGACCTTACAAAACAAGAACACGACGCAGTATTAGAATTACTGCAAATTTGCAAAAAAAAACTCGAGAAATTATACGCTCCGAATGGTTACAACATAGGTGTAAATATAGGTGAATATGCAGGACAAAGCATTTTTCATGTTCATATCCATTTAATTCCAAGATACAAAGGCGACACTCCAAATCCCCGCGGAGGCATACGTGGCGTAATCCCTTCAAAACAAAATTACTAATTTTATCATTAAGAGTCCCAGCGGATTTTATAACCCAAAACAGAACAAATCTGCAAAATATCTACATATCTAATAGAACCGCGTGCAATTTTGTTACTCAAACTTTGGGCTGTGACTCGTTTTCCATACCTCAAGGTTAGCAACTCTGCAACTCTCTCATAAGTCAGCCCCTTCATATGAATATAACCTTTAATTTCATTACGAATTTGTTTTATTAATAGTTCTTCTTCAGTCATATATTAAAATGCTATACTTTCACAAATATAAAGTAAACGTAACTATTCATTAATTTTACAAGCTACTTGCTTTATACACGTATTCGTGTATAATATACATGAATTCAAAACAGAGTATTAATCGTGAGAGTAAAAAATGAGCACAGATTTGAAAATCGATTTAGTTTATTTATGGGTTGATGGAAATGATAAAAATTAGCAAAAAAGTAAAATAGAATGGCAAGAAAAACTTGGATTAAACAACACACCTCAAACAAATAATTGTCGCTTTATTGACAACCAAGAGCTACGTTACTCTTTACGTTCAATTGAACAAAATGCCAATTGGATAAACAAAATTTTTATTATTACAAATGGACAAATACCAAGTTGGTTAGATACAAACCACCCCAAAATCAAAATAATTACACATCAAGAAATCATGCCAGAAAAAGCACTACCAACGTTCAATTCTGAAGCAATAGAAACCTGCATAATGAACATAAACGAACTTTCTGAATATTTTTTATTCGCTAATGACGATATGTTTATAAACAAACCAATTAAACCAGATTATTTCTTTGACAAAAACAACAATCCCATTTTAATGCTAGGAAAATCAAAAGACTCCGTCGATACCATAAATGATTGCTTATATTTAGAAAACATTAGATATTCACAAAATTTATTGTACAACACACAAGATAAAAAAATAAAATTTTGTTCTAGGCACAATATAGAAGCTTATAGAAAGAGCTATATAAAGGCATGCAAAGATGAGTTTTTAAATGAATTTAACAGAACAGCTCATTACAAATTCAGAACAAAAAACTCTATCCAAAGAACAATATATGCTTTATGGCAATTAAAAAATATTAAAAGTAAAATTCACGAAAATTCAAAAGATCAAATTTTCATAGGTCTAAATAATACCCATAAAATAGATAAGAAACTAAAAAAATACAACCCTAAGCTCATATGCTATAACGATACAGAAACAACAACAAATGAAAATCGGGAAGAATTAATCAACTTCTTAAACAAAAAATATCCGGAACCTGCGGAATGGGAGATTAAATCCAAATTCGAAATTGAACCGATATTTAATTCTTCTCATGCCAGAACAATTGTTTTTGCGCCTGATAATAAGTTTTGCAAATATTTTGCAGTAACGCTACAATCTTTAATCGAAAATTCAAAAAACTACGAAAAATACGACATTATTATTTTTGATTCTGACATAGAAGAAAGAAACAAAACTATTTTATTAAAAATGCTACCATCTAACTTTAGCCTAAGGTTTTTTAACACCAATAACTATATCAAAGAAACATTGGGCAGCGATTTACTTAAAAATTTCAAATATTGGAGTGTAAGTATGTATTACCGTATTTTCATTCCGTTATTGATGCCAAAATATGAAAGAGTTTTGTATTTAGACTCAGATACAATTGTGAATAATTCCATAGAGGATTTTATCAACTTAGATTTTGATAATAACGAAATAATGGCTGTTATAGATTTAGTCAATCCTTTAATTAATATTGATAATTCTTTTAAAACTCATATTAAAACTTTAAAATTTAACAAACCGGAAAATTATTTTAACTCCGGCGTTATAATGTTTAATATTCAAAAAATTGATACTAAAAATTATATTAAAAATTTCAAAAACATTTTGCAAAATACAAAATTATTGTATCCCGATCAGGATATACTAAATATAATGTTTCAAGATAAAACAAAGCTTATTCATCCAAAATATAATTACCAATATGGAATAAAAATAATATATCCTAAGTACGAAAGCATGATATTTGGAAAATACAAAAATGAATTTCTAGAGGCAAAAACATCTCCAAGCATAATACATTACACAACACAGAGAAAACCTTGGAAATATCCAAAAGAAGAATTAGCCGATATTTTTTGGCATTATGCTCGAAAATGCCCTTTTTATGAAGAAATTATTTTTGAAAATTTTATAAACGAAAACACCTTAAAAAACCTCGAAAACAAATTTCTTATTTATTATACTTATTATAAAAGTAAGATTTTTTCTCGATTCACATACGGAGAAAGAAAAAAACACTATAAAAACAAAGCCTATTCCTATAAGTGTAAAATTCGAGATATTCGCAGATTTTCAAAATAAAAAAAGCCACTTTTACGAGTGGCCTTTTTATTTATTTTTTCTCTAATTTTTCAATATATTCTCTGGCACAACTAAACATATTATTAATTAAACCTGAATTAGATTGCATATTGACACCAGCTGATTGCATCAAGCCTCTCAAGCGATTTTCCCAATAAGGATAAATTTCTTCCTTCTTTACATCTAACACACTCGCAATCAGAGCCAACTCTTTCCAATCTAGCGGAATTGGCTTTGCTCCTCTTAAAATATCAACAATTTCTAATCTTTTTTTACGAGGAAATGACTTTAAAAATTGGACTGTAGACAATTTTTTATCATGTTGTCTTTCTTTAAGAAATTCAATAGAATCATCTAGCAATAACGGCTCTTGTGGAATTTTATATTCATCAAAAGTTTCGGGATCAATATCCATAACCGTAGCAATTCTTTCCAATGTCGTTGAACGAGTAGAAAAAGGAATCGCATTATCAATCAAATTGTACACATAAGAAAGCGTAACGCCTATCATCTCTGCAAAATCCTTTTTATGCAAATTGTTTTTTTCTAAAAACATTGCTACTTTTTCAGAACTTTTTAAATTAACTATAGATTTATTTTTAACAGTCATAATTTTCCTCCATCTAATATTACTTATATGATTAACTGTTTTTAAGAAAAATTAAATTGGTAGGTTGTAGAATGTTCTTCTGCTATAATTTAGAAATAAATCTTAATTTAAAAGGATTAAAAAATGAAAATAATTGTAGGATTGGGCAATCCCGGCGCAAAATATGAAAACACACGACATAATGCAGGCTTTAAAGTTTTGGACAAACTTGCAAATCGCTCAAACATTGTGTTTTCCAATGAAACCAAATTTAAAGCACAAATAGCAAAATGTATAATTAACAATGAACAAACAATTCTTGTAAAACCTCAAACTTTTATGAATCTTTCAGGAGAAAGCGTTGCCCTTATTCTAAACTATTTTAAAACGGATTTTTCTGAAATATTAGTTGTGTTTGATGACATATCACTGGATTTAGGGACGCTTCGCTTCAGAGCAAACGGTTCGGACGGCGGTCATAATGGGATTAAATCCATAATTAAATCTCTCGGCGGAGAAAAAAACTTTGCAAGATTAAAAGTCGGAATCGGACCGCAACCACCATTTATGCCTTCCGAAAAATTTGTTCTTGGAGAGTTTACGACACAAGAAAAAGAACTGCTTGAAGATACAACAAAAACGGCAGCTGATGCTGTTGAATGTTTCTTAAAATTAGGACTTACTGAAGCACAAAACAAATTTAATGGTACAATAAAATAATGAACAATCCGTTAAAAATTAATTATATGAAACTTTCTGACATCGACGATATATCCAAAGTCGAAGCGGAAGCGTACGGTGACCACCATTGGTCAAGGGACTCTTTTGTAAACGAACTCAGCAACAATTTAGCCCGATATTATGTTGCAAGAAGCATGGACGGAGAAATTCTCGGATATTTAGGTGCTTGGATTATATTAGATGAAGCCCATATAACAACAATTGCAGTATCAAAAAAATTCAGACGTCAAAACGTTGCACAAATACTGTTAATAAACTTTATAAACGATTGTTACGCAAACAAAGTTAAATACATAACACTGGAAGTTCGAATTTCAAACGAACCTGCAATTAACCTTTACACAAAATATGGTTTCAATTCGTTGGGAACAAGAAAAAATTACTATCAAGACAACAATGAAGATGCACTCATTATGTGGACAGAAAACATTTGGTATGATAAATTCAAAGTGTTATACAATCAAAATATAGAAAATCTGAAAAATATAGAGGTTTATTTTGAAAAGAATTGAAAAAGAATTAAAACAATTTGACTACAACAATTGTAGCCTGAAGCTAACGCTTGGTGTCCTTGTTGTTGTTTGTTTGTGTACTTTTTTAATTGTAATAGCAACCTTTACAGAATTATCATATTCTACTCAGAAATTACCGGTAGAAGCGATTTTACACCCTATAAGGTTTTTAACTCAATCACAAAATGCATGGTTATTCGTATTAGGATATCAATATATTCCACAAGTACCGGTAATTTTATTTATAGCCGCACTTTTAGGCCGAAGGTTCGGTTCTATGTCAGTGCTATTATACATAATATTAGGACTTACTGTAGCGCCAATTTTTGCTTTAGGTGGAGGATTACATTATATACTCGAATATAATTTCGGTTATATTTTATCATTTTTACCCGCAGTGATAATTGCCGGCGCAATATTAAACAGCAATATCAATATAAAAAATGTACTAAAAGCAGCATTTTTTGGAGTTTTAACAATACATTTTATTGGAGTCCTTTACACAACAATTGTAATAATATTCAAGCATGACTCTTTTGAACTTTTTATGAACATGATAGCAATTCAAAGCGGAATAAAAATAATATATGATTTTATATTTTCAGTGTTTGCCATACTAATAGCAAAACCTGTCAAAAAAATATTATGGTTGGCTATGGGCTAAATTAAAAAAGCTTCATTTGCACAGTTTTTTGATTTTTATAAATTTCATGCTCAAAGCAACCTATTTCATTAACAATCGGCGAATTTGGAGGCAAATCCATTATCCGACTTAATCCGGCTGCGCAAGATTTTTTATACTTGCAAAAAACACATATTTTCCACTCTTTTTTTGACTTAACCATATTTATATTTTACACAAAAATATTTGTGTTTGAAAATTTTTTTTGTAGTAAAATATTATCGAATGTGAGTGTAAAAGGAAATTGTATATTTAGTCATTAGACTTTGAAGAACAAACCTTTCACTTTCAAAAAATCATTAATGTATCTGTTACTACATAAAAAGGTGAAAAAAATGGTAAAAAAATTAATTACTCAAGACACAAGAATGTTTTTAACCGGAAATGAAGTAATTGCATACGCAGCTAATGCTGCAGAAGCAGAATTCATGTACGGTTACCCAATTACACCGCAAAACGAAATCATGCACACATGGTGCAAATTGCTTCCTAAAACAGAAGCAGGTTTCTTGCAAACAGAAGACGAAATCTCAGCAGGTTTCTCAACATTAGGCGGTATTTTGGCAGGTAAAAGAGCATTTACAGCTACTGCCGGTCCGGGTAACGTAATTATGCAAGACGCTCAGTCAATGGCAGAAATGATGAGATTGCCATTTGTTTGTGCAGTTATGCAAAGAGGTGGCCCATCCACTGCTACTGTAATTTACGCTCAACAAGAAACTCGTTTAACTTGTTTCGGCGGAAACGGTGAAGGTTTTAGAATAGTTTACTCAACAGCAGGTCACCAAGATTTGTATGATTATATGATTAAAGCTTTCAATACAGCTTGGAAATACAGATTCCCAACATATATGTTGGCTGACGGATATCAAGGTAAAATGAGAGAGCCTGTAACCCTTTACGATCCAGCATCTCGTGGAATTTCAATGGTTCCAACAGAAGCATTCTTAAGAGCAGAAGGCAAAATAGGTGTTGATAGAGAAGCAACTCATTTGAGAAACACATTCAACCTTGAAGAAGAGCTTATGGAACACCTTGATGCATACAAAGAAGAATACGAACGTATTGCTCCTGAAATTGAAGAATACTTTGAATACAAAGCAGAAGATGCAGAAGTTCTTGTTATCGCTCACGGTATCGTTGCTCGTTCAGCAATGACAGCTATAGACGAACTAAGAGCTAAAGGAATTAAAGCAGGTTTATTTAGACCAATTACAATTAGACCTCTTCCTGTTAACCCAATGAGAGCAGCTGTAAAACGTGCAAAACAAGTACTATTCACAGAATCAGCTGATGGACAATTAGCTCAAATGTGTCTAGAAAAACTCTACGGATTAACAACTCCATATTCAACACTATTCAAAATGGGTGTTGGTGTAACTGGTGATGATATCGTAGAAAAAGTAGAAGCTATGGTTAAAGAACCAGCAACTGTATAAACAAATTAAAGGAGATTATATAAATGGCAAATGTTTTAGAAGTAAAACCTGATTTGGCCCAAGCACAATGTGCAGAAGTCGGTGCTTCCAAATTCTGCCCAGGCTGCGGTCACGGGACTATATTAAAAACTTTAGCTCAAGTTGTTGACGAACTTAACCTCAACGAAAGAGCTGTATTCGGTTGCGATATCGGATGTTCATTATTATCTTGGAACTATATGAACCTTGATACAGTACAAACACACCACGGACGTACTACTCCTGTTATCTATGGTGTAACAAGAGCTAATCCAGGAACAGTTGGTATTGCTTATATGGGCGACGGTGGCGGACTTGCTATCGGTTCGCAACACTTGGTTAACGCTTCAGTTAGAGGCGAAAACATGTTGATTTTGCTTGCAAACAACACTAACTACGGTATGACTGGTGGACAAATGTCACCAACTACAATGCCTGGACAAGTAACAGAAACAACTCCATATGGACGTGATTGTTCAGTTACTGGTAAACCAGCAAGAGGGGCAGAAATGATTGCAGCGATTGCTGATCCTGAAAAATCATACGTAGCTCGTTCTACAATGGGTAACGTAAGAGCACTTAAAAAAGTTCTTAAAACAGCATTGGAAAACGTTGCAAACGGCGGTTTCTCATTTGTTGAAGTTCTTTCTGTTTGTCCTAACAACTGGAGAACTAACAACGTTAAAACTTTAGAAAGACTCAAACAAATGGAAGAGTTCTTCGAAGTTAAAGAATTTGTTACTCCAGCTAAAAAGGAAGAGGTGTAATTATGGCAAGAACAAAAATCGCACTTGCTGGTGAAGGCGGACATGGTGTTCAATCAGTAGCAAAAATCTTGGTTGAAGCAGGATATGAAGCTGGTAAGCAAGTATTATATATTCCAAACTTTGGTGTAGAGCAACGTGGTGGTGTTTCAATCGCTTTCTGCCAAATTGCTGACGAAAAAATTGGTGAACCTAGATACTCAAAAGCAGACATCGTAATCATGGTTTCTGATAGAGCTATTGATAGATGTTCTACATACGTTGATGAAAACACAACTGTTATCTATGATTCATCTGTATGTACAAAAAAACCTGAAGTTAAAGCAAAAAGAATTATCCCAGTTAATGCTAACGAACTAGCTAACACAAATCCTGAATTGGGTGCTAGAGTATTCAACATCATTATTCTTGGCGTAATTCTTGAAGCTACTAAAGTTCTTGATATTGAAGATATTAAGAACGCTATGGAGCACGCTTTAGGTAAAAAATTCGAAGCTAAACCTGAGTTGAGAACTAAAAACTACAAAGCACTTGAAGTTGGTATGAACCTTCTTAAAGAAGCGGCTGTGTAGGTTGGAGGAAAAACAATGACAATGACTAAAGAAGATATTAAATACACTGGTATCAAAGTAGAAAACGTAGCTAAAGGTAAAGCTGATTGGTATCTTTTCAACAAATTATGCAAAAGCTGCTACTTGTGCGTTGCAAAATGCCCTGTTAAATGCTTAAACCCAATTGAAGAACCAAATAAAAACAACAGCGAACTTGGATTATTCGAAACTCCTGTTGTTAGACCAGATGCAGAAAAATGTATCGGTTGCGGTATGTGCCAAATGACTTGCCCAGACTGCGCTATCAAAGTTGTTAGAAAATAACGGTTATTAAACAACGACAAAAAACATTCTCTTATAAAGAGGATGTTTTTTTGTTACAATTTTCCAATCTTGTAAAATTTTGTAAACAATTTAAAATTTTTCCTAAATTTTTGTCAACTCTCTGCCGATACACCCCCTTATATAAGATATAGAGTATAGTTATGTGTGGAGAATTATAAATGGATAACAAGATTAAACAAATACCTGTTCAGGTTGACCAAAATAAGCAAACAATTACCTTTGAAGCTAAAACAAAAGAAGGTAAAAAAGTTCCTGTGTCTATATACTTGGCAAACGGCGAAAATAATAAAACTTTTGATGCAGCAGATACTGTCTATGGATATGACAAAGAGTTTGACACAACAACTCAAAACTTTATTAAGAGTTTGAAAGGAAAAACTCTGGAACAAGTGCAAGAAGAAATTAAAAACGCAAAAGAAGATGCATATCAAGGGGAAGAAACACTGGGTGATCTTGTTGACTATACAAACAGAAAAAAAAAGGGGGAAGAAATATTTGCAAAATATAAAACTCTTGATACCCTTAAAACAAATGTAGAACTACTTTTTCAACAAGAAAAACAACAGCATAACTTACACCAACAAATAAGCATGATGCAACAGTTTGGTCAAATACCATACGCAATGTTCAGTCAAAACTACACAAATCCATATGCAATGTTTAATCAAAATTACATGAATCCATTTGGTATATTCGACCAAATGAATCCATATACAATGTTTGGTCAAAACTATATGTCAAACGGTTATAGTTTTATGAATAACTATAGTCCAATGAATATGTTCACATCAATGAATATGTATAACCCTATGATGATGTACCATCAAAACTATTCCTATAATCCGTCATTTACAGGTGCTTATACTGTTCCATTTGAGCCTTCTGCAAAATTAAAAAATCTTATTAGTAATTTAAATGCAGAATATGAAAAACATAATAAAGAAGTTGAAGAATACTTGAATAGCCTAAAACAAAATGAAAAATACACTTTTGTATTAGGGGAAATAACTCAAAAAAAACCACAAACCAACGCAACCGTAACTCCTGTTATCTCTGAACCCGCGTCAGAAGCAGAAAATGATAATACAGGAAACAAAGCAAATCCATTTGCCAAGCCAATTCAATCTTCATCAACTTCAGGAACAACCGCTCCAACAACAGAACAAGTACAGAACGCACCCGAAAATACAGAGGAAAAAAGCCAAGAAGGACAAGGAACGGCTGCTACAAATACTACTGAGACGGTAGAACCATCTACAACACCAACAGTAAGCTTCACCGGCACTGATAATCCAAGTAGTACAATAACTGTAAATGTAGGGCTTCAAAACGGAGAATCCGCAGAAATTAAAAATAATGGGGATACCATTGACGTTAATATCAACGGTGGAGCATCAACAACACAAAACACAGAACAAACAACTACAACTGCCGAGCAAAAACCGGTAGAGAAACAGAAACCGACAGAAGAACAAGAAGAAAACAGTACAAATGTAGACGGACTTGCTTCTGATCGAGATACAAATATTTTATTCAAAAAATCCGTGCAAACGATGACACAAACTGAAACACAAACTAAAACAGAAACTGCTAAAACCCAAGTAGAAACGACTGATGCTGAAGCGCAAGAAAACAAATCACCTATTGTAACAGAAATAGATAACCTTCCGGCTGAACCATCACTAGAAGATATTGATGAGGTGCAAGCTCCAGCAGAAGATAAAGAAATAATGGAACTTGCTACACTAAAACAACAAGACTTGGCTAATATTAAAACCATAGAAGCAAATAGAGTTGATTTAAAAGAAAAAGCTACAGATGATAATATCAACAAAGCTAGAACTAAAGCATTTTCCTTTGCTATGAACTCTGATGAAGATTTAATCAAAGCTATTCATGAAAACCTAACTGATGAAGAAATTGTATTTGCTTTCGCAGACGAATTTATAACTAGACAAGTAGCAAATTCTGTTTGGAATACATCTAACCCTATTGCAAACTATGATGCTATTTATGCAAAATTAGATTCAATTTGCGATAAATATGGTGTTGAACGGAATGATTATGTTGAATTATCAGAAGAACATTCAGAAGTATTAAATAAGATTGCATTAAAAATATTAAAAAGCAAAGATGAAAAATATATAAAGGAAGAAAACTCAACATATAAAGATACCGCAATAAAACTAATCAAACCTGTGCCCGCTAAAGACGATGAAGTTATGAATTCTACAGCCCAAGTAGAGGCTGAGTCAACAGCTAAAGCTGAAGCCGCTGCAAAAGATAAGGCTGACGCGGAAGCGGCTAAAAATAAAGCTCTGGAAGAATACAAAAAAGCTAAAGCCGAAGCGCAAGCTGCAATGACTAAAGCTGAAGCAGACACAAAAGCTAAAGCTGACGCGGAAGCAGCTAAAAATAAAGCTCTGGAAGAATACAAAAATGCTAAAGCGGAAGCTCAAGCCGCAATAACTAAGGCTGAAGCTGCTGAAAAAGCCAGAGCGGAGGCTGAAGCTGAAAAAAACAAAGCCGAGGCAGATGCTGCAAAAGCTAAAGCTGACGCAAAAGCGGCAAATGCTAAAGCTGAAGCCGATACAAAAGCTAAGGCTGACGCAGAAGCGGCTAAAAATAAAGCTATAGAAGAATACAAAAAGGCTAAAGATGAAGCTCAAGCTGCAATAGATAAAGCTGAAGCTGCTGAAAAAGGCAGAGCGGAGGCTGAAGCTGAAAAAAACAAAGCTGAAGCTGATGCGGCAAAAGCTAAAGCTGACGCAAAAGAGGCAAATGCTAAAGCGGAGGCCGATACAAAAGCTAAGGCTGACGCAGAAGCGGCTAAAAATAAAGCTATAGAAGAATACAAAAAGGCTAAAGCGGAAGCTCAAGCTGCAATGACTAAAGCTGAAGCCGCTGCAAAAGATAAGGCTGATGCGGAAGCAGCTAAAAATAAAGCTTTGGAAGAATACAAAATTGCTAAAGCAGAAGTGCTGGCTGCAAATACTAAAGCTGAAGCCGCTGCAAAAGATAAGGCTGACGCGGAAGCGGCTAAAAATAAAGCTCTGGAAGAATACAAAAAAGCTAAAGCGGAAGCTCAAGCTGCAATGACTAAAGCTGAAGCAGACACAAAAGCTAAAGCTGACGCGGAAGCGGCTAAAAATAAAGCTCTGGAAGAATACAAAAAGGCTAAAGATGAAGCACAGACGGCAAGGGCTAAATCTGAAGCTGCCGAAAAAGATAAAGTTAACGCAGAAGCTGCAAAAGCTAAAGCCGAGGATGAAACCAAAAAGGCTATAACTGACGCGAAAGCCGCAATAACTAAATCTGAAGCTGCCAAAAAAGATAGAGCAGAAGCAGAAGCTGCAAAAGCTAAAGCTGAGGCAGATGCGGTAAAAGCTAAAGCTGAGGCGGATGCGGCAAATACAAAAGCTGAAGCCGCTGAAAAAGCTAGAGTGAAAGCGGAAGCAGCAAAAGTTAAAGCTGAGGATGAAACCAAAAAGGCTATGGCTGACGCGCAAGCTGCAATGGTTAAATCTGAAGCTGCTGAAAAAGATAGAGCAGAAGCAGAAGCGGCAAAAGCTAAAGCTGAGACAGATGCGGCAAAAGCTAAAGCTGAGGCGGAAGCGGCAAATACTAAAGCTGAAGCCGATGCAAAAGCCAAAGCTAACGCAGAAACAGCAAAAGCTAAAGCCGAGGATGAAACCAAAAAGGCTATAGCTGACGCGAAAGCCGCAATAACTAAATCTGAAGCCGCTATAAAAGCCAGAACTGAGGCAGAAGAGGCTAGAGCTAAAGCAGAGACAGATGCTGCAAAAGCTAAAGCTGACGCGGAAGCGGCAAATGCTAAAGCTAAAGCTGCAGAAAAAGCCAGAGCAGATGCGGAAGCTGCTAAAACTAAAGCTCAAGAAAAATACGAAAAGGCTATAGCTGACGCGGAAACGGCAAACACTAAAGCTGAAGCAGACACAAAAGCTAAGGCTGATGCGGAAGCGGCAAAAACTAAAGCTCAGAAGGAATACGAAAAAGCTAAAGCTGATGCGCAAGCTGCAATGACTAAAGCTGAAGCCGCTGAAAAAGCCAGAGCGGAGGCAGAAGCTGAAAAAACTCAAGCAGAGGCAAAAGCTGCTAAAGCTAAAGCTGAGGCGGAAGCGGCAAAAGCCAGAGCAGAAGAAGAAGCTGCAAAAGCTAAAGCTGAGGCTGCAATGAAAATTAAAGAAGAAATTTCAGAAGAAAGGGTTAATGAACTATATGATACACTTTCAACCGGAATTGAACTCAATAATTCAATAAATAAAGGAGCAAGAATTCTTCCTCCTAATTCCCCAACAAGACAAAAAATACAAAAAAATAATGAACTTGTTTTAACAACATTACAAGCTTATGAACCAAACACGATAATAGCAATGCTTGCTGATGAAGAAAAAGGCAAAACAATATTATCTAATCTAATGAAAAACAATAATACCGAAGCTCTTGGGTTTATTGATGCTACATTAAAATCTGAAAATCAAAAAGTTACAATTATCCGAAACACCCAAGGCAAAGTCAGCTTAGCCACTAATAACAACTTGGCAACCAAAAATACTGAAAGTGTTCATCTTCTTTCGTTATCAAATGAAGATTTAGCAAATATACATAAAACTGAAACAATGTTTAATAACCTTGGCACACCATTACTCAACATGTTCAAAGATAATAAAACAATTCCAAGGTATCAAACTTCTGCTCAAGCACAATTAGAAAAAATAGAACTTTCTATACTTGAACAGCAAGACCTAACTGAAATTAAAAAAATAGAAGCAAATAGACTTGACTTAAAAGTAAAAGCAACAGATGAAAATGTGAAAGATGCCAGAATTAAAGCTTATTCCTTTGCAAAAACATCTGATGCAGACTTAATTAAAGCTATTCAAGAACAACTAACTGATGAAGAAATAATATTTGCGTTCGAAGACGAACTTATGACTAAACAAGTAGAAAGCTCTGCTTGGAATACTCCTGACCCAGTTGCAAGTTTCGATGCTATTTATGATAAATTATACTCTATTAGCGATAAATATGGGGTTGAACAAAATGATTATGTTCCTCTAGCCGATGAACACGCAAAAGTATTAAATGAAATGGCATTAAAAATACTAAAAAGCAAAGATGAAAAATATGTAAATGAATAAATTTAAATAAAGTGTATTTTAACAAATCAATATACTATATACTCTATAACGGTGGCTGAAAATAGCCGCCGTTTTTCTTATCAAAATATTTTTATTTTTTTGTAACAAGTTTTTCATAATATAGCAAAAATATCCTTGTTTATTTTTTCCTGCATTCGTGAATATTCAACAAGTAAAAAACTATACACCTTATCAAAAAATCGGACAAAAATCACCACAAATGTCCGCCGCTTTGCGTTTAAAAAACAAACTCATTACCGATGTTGTAACTTTCGGACAAAGTCGCTACCATAGCAACAGATACAATTCTTATCCAATCAGAATTAATTTGGCTGAAATAAAAAGAAGACTTAATTGTCAATTGGAAAAAGAAGCCGCTTACAAACATGACTACGAACAACAAGAACAAAGAAAAATAACGTTACTAAGGAAGAAATTCATCTCCAAAGAAATAAGGCGAGCATTTTTAAACAACAGAATACCGGAAAAGCTTCAAAATAAAATTGTCACAAAGCTTCTACCTTACCCTCAACTTCTTAGTGAATTGTTTTTGGAGCCTGATGGCGGAGGTTTACTATTAAACATATCTAATAAAAACATGCACCAAATATGTGCAAAGCTTGACAAATGTGAATACTTTGCTAAAATTGCACTTACTAAAGATACAAATGGTCAAGGATTTATAGACAAGGCCTCTGC
Source organism: Candidatus Gastranaerophilaceae bacterium (assembly GCA_045636305.1). Classification (GTDB taxonomy): domain Bacteria; phylum Cyanobacteriota; class Vampirovibrionia; order Gastranaerophilales; family Gastranaerophilaceae; genus RGIG2134. The sequence continues at coordinate 18,783 of JAZTXF010000041.1, forward strand.
TGCCAAAATAAAAATTTTCAACAAATATGCAAAAAAATACCCTGAGCTTCTTGAAGTTTTATACACAACTCAACGTTCAAGAAAAAGGCTCCCCGCACACTTTTTACCACCGGCAGCATTAAATAATATGTGTGAAGTGCTAAAGAAAAACCCGGATTTACTTAAAAAAATACTTACCAGTACAGATGTCTACGGAAATACTCCCGCTCATAACCGGTTTGCATACGGACAAGCCGTAATTGCACATGCATTGGAAAAACAAATCCCCACCGCTGAAATTGTTTATACAAAACAAAACAAATTCGGTGAGTATTTTGATGATGCATACAACAAAGCTGAAAAATATAAAGGTCCGTATGAAAAAACTTGGAATTATATTTTTAATAATTTTTAATTTTTTACCGCCGGGAAAGCGCTTAACATAGCAACGGGAATAAATCCAAAAACCAACCCTAACGCAGCACTGGCAAAAGTCGCCATAATCACACATAAAACTGCTATAATATCTTTTGACATTTGTTTGAAAAATATAATCAACATAGCAATTATAAAAGTATACCCCCCTCCTAAAACAGGGGCTATTCTCATTGCCATCAAACGAAAATCTTCAACAGTCGGCAACGCAAAAAACTCTACCAATACAGATGTTATCAAACCACACAAGAATATTCCTACAGACCCATAAACCAAATAGAAAATTATAGCCTCCCAAAAATTGCGTTTTACAGATAAATCACCCAAATTTTTAAACATTACGGACGCCCCCCTTATATCTCTTTTATTTACCGCTTTTTTGGAGTATTAATCATTAGCCAAATGATTAAACCAGAAATTGTAATTTAAATGTTTAGTAATTATAATAATTATTGTTAAAAATAAGGTGTACTATGACCACAAAAGACATGACTGTCGGAAACCCAACAAAACTAATACTAAGCTTTGCCTTACCCGTATTAGTAGGAAACTTTTTCCAACAAATGTATAACTTTACAGACACCCTAATTGTCGGTAAAACATTGGGAGTTAATGCTTTAGCTGCAGTTGGCGCAACAGGAGCAATTGCTTTTCTGATTTTAGGGTTTATATTCGGCGCAACTTCCGGCTTTTCAATAGTAACGGCTCAATGCTTCGGCGCAAAAGACTACAGCGGAGTACGCAAATCATTTGCAACAATTCTTCAACTCAGCCTTATTTCTACAATTATTCTTACAATATCAAGTACTATCACTGCTATGGCGCTATTGAAACTGATGAACACCCCTCTCGACATTATACAAGAAGCATATAGCTATATTTTTGTAATTTATATAGGAATAGGAACAATCTTCTTTTACAACACCCTTTCCAACGTCATAAGAGCACTGGGAGACAGCAAAACTCCTTTGTATTTTTTAATTTTTTCCTCTATATTAAATATACTTCTTGATTTGTTGTTCATTATCAAATTCAAAATGGGTGTAGCCGGAGCAGCGTGGGCAACAACAATTTCTCAAGGAATATCTGCATTACTCTGCGCAATATTCATACTCAAAAAATTTCCTATTTTAAAACTGAAAAAAGAAGACTTTAAACTCAACCCCAAATTTATCTGGGAACACATAAGACTAGGTTTTCCTATGGGCTTTCAAATGTCTGTATTAACAATCGGTATAATTGCGCTCCAAACAGTGATAAATTCATTCGGTTCAGGAACTGTTGCCGCATTTACCGCAGCAACAAAAGTAGAGCAACTGGCAAGTCAGGCACTTCTTGCCATAGGCGTTTCAATTGCAACTTATACTGCACAAAACTATGGAGCCGGAAAATTTAATCGAATAAGAACAGGTGTTTCAAAATGCCTAAAAATCAACCTGCTAACCAGCCTACTTAGTATTATATTAGTATTATCTTTCGGAAAATATTTAATAAATTTATTTATTACAGGTAATCATCCTGAAATTCTATCTCAAGCTCAAACTTACTTATATATTATAATTTTATTTTATTATGCACTTGGAACACTTCTGCTATACAGAAATGCGCTACAAGGAATGGGAAACTCTAAAATCCCTTTGATGTCAGGATTTATCGAGCTGATTATGAGAACAGCCGCAGCTTTTATCTTTGCTCACTTCTTTGGATTTATAGGAGTATGCTTTGCAACACCTTGCGCTTGGGTTGCAGGCGCAATCTGGCTTGTATTTGGTTATCACAGAACAATTAAAAAAGTTACCCTAAACGCTTCAAACAGAACCAAACCTCTTAGTTTCCTAGCTTTAAACGAATAAAAAAGAGCCTGCTCTTCGCAGGCTCATAAATAAATTTATAAATATTACTGTCTTGTAATCAAGTCCATTTCTTCCAGTGAAGCATATACAGAGTGGCAGCCGCAATCTACATGAACTATCTCTCCGGTAACACCTGAAGACAAGTCAGATATCAAGTAAAGACCGGTTTTGCCGACATCTTCAAGGGTAACATTTCTCTTTAGCGGAGCTTTAACGGCACCGGCTTTCATCATTCTGTCAAAACCTGAAATCCCTTTTGCTGCCAAAGTTTTTACCGCACCTGCTGACAAGCAGTTAACTCTTACACCGTCTTTGCCCAAATCTGTAGCCAAATACCTTGATGCAGACTCTAACGCTGCTTTTGCAACACCCATTACATTGTAATTAGCTACCATTTTTTCACCGCCTAGATATGTCAATGATAAAACAGATGCCCCTTCATTAAACAACGGTCTTGCATGTCTGCACATAGCCACCAAAGAGTATGCGCTCACGCCCAAAGCTAAATTCCATCCGTCTTTTGATGTATTAATGAATTCGCCCATTAAATCTTCTTTATTAGCAAAAGCAACGGCATGAATCATAAAATCTAATTTTCCATATGTTTTTTCATATTCTTTAAAGGTTCTTTCTAAATGTTCCTCATTTGTAACATCACATTCAACAATCATTTTTGAATTCATTGATTCTGCAATTGGAGTTACTCTTCCTTTCATAGCTTCATTAGCATATGTAAAAGCAATCTCCGCTCCTGCAGCATAAAGTTGTTCTGCAATAGCGTTCGCTATACCAAATTTGTTACTTACTCCAAAAATGATACCTTTTTTACCTTCCATTAGCATAGTTATTACTCCTCTTTACTTAGTATCGGTATTGTACCACAAAAATACACTTTTAAAACCATGTATATTTCACAATATATTGTACAATAAACATATGAGATACAATTTTGTAAAATTTGGCATAACTTCCGGCTTAAATCTTGATGAAAGAGACAAGGATTATTTCTTCTACTCAGAAAATAAAGAAAAATTTAATCAAATATTCGAATTTTTATCAGGTAACAAGTCCTGTTTTGTTTTGTCAGGGTTTCAAGGAGCAGGAAAAAGCAAAATAGCAAACAAGGCTATTTCTTATCTGAACTCAGACGTTATTCTTTTTCATTACCACATGTACCAAGCGACTACGCTTGATGATATTTTAATGAACTTAACCATAGACTTTAGAAACTATCAAAAAAATTCAAACACAAACCTCCCCAAAATAGATACAAAAGATTTTCGTGAAAGAATTCAATATTACATAAAAAACCTCAATAAACCAATTCTTTTACTCTTAGAATCTTTTGAAAATATTCTCAAATTTCAAGAAACATCAGGCCCCATATTAGATTTTTTACTACACCTTGCAACACTAGACAAATTCAAAGTAGTATTTATATCCAGAAATTTTGACACTCAAATTTTTAAAGACAACAACATTGACTTTGACAAATCAATTATAACTTCGTTGGAAGAAAATACAGTACGAACATATCTCACAGCGCAAGAAATAACAGCAAGTAACACAAGTATAGAAAAACTTATTGCAAATTCCGGCTGCTACTTGAAATACATTGAAATGACTACCAAATTACTCCAAACTTTTAACATTCCTCTTGACGATTTAATGAATGAATTTGAACTTAAAAAAACAACTTTTTCTAAATTTTTAATTAACAAATTTATCACATTAATTCCTGAAAAATCTAAAGACATTGTTTTTTTATTAACAATCTTAAGGCAAAGTACAAACGCAGCCTTCCTTTCCGGCATAAACAAATATAACGCTAACACTATCAATTATTTGAAAAATATTTTAATTTTAAATGATGATTGCCAAGGAAATTTTTATATAAAGGATTATTTTGCAAAAGAACTGGAAAAAGAACTTGATCAATTCTCAACGCTAAAACTGCATAGCTTTTTTGCAAGCTACTATGACAACATGCTCCCTAAAAAACCCTTTGAAAGAGAATTAACAATCTCAAGAAACACAATGCGCAGAGAACGGGACTATCACGCCAGTTTTATAGAAAATTACAACCCATCAACGCAAAATCAAGATACGTTTTCACCGAATATTCAAAAAATTTCAACAACAGAAGAAAAAAATAATTCGGCTATAACCCCAGATAACATAATAAAAAACTATAATTTAGCTACAAAAGATATCTCTTTGCCTTTATCTCTAAATGAACCACAACTTAACACAACAACTGGAGTTAAAGATTATAAAAAAACCGCTGAAAAATACGCAAAAGATTTTGACTACCAAAGTGCTATTTTTTATTACAAAAAAACTATAGAAAAAACACCTGAAAATGAAATACAGACGCAAAAAGCCACAATATTATCTCAAATAGCACAATGCTATATAAAACTGCAAGACTCGGAAAAAGCTATTAAATACTTTAATTTAGCCTTTGATTTACACACAAAAAATAATCAATATAAAGAAGCAAATGAACTTCTTTTTGAAATAGCACTTGAACATAAAAACAACTACAAATTCTATCTCGCTAAAAATTATGCAGAAAAAATCCTTGAAGACTCAAAAAACACAACCCCGTTACTGTTAAGCAAAACATACAACCTGCTTGCAGATATAGAAGATTTATCCTCAAATGTTACGAACGCAAAAGAGTTATATAAGAAAGCTCTGGAAGCAGCAAAACAAACAAACATCTCTGAAATTTTATCAATGGCGTATTTTAAATACGGACTACTTTTAGACGACACAAATCAACAAACCCAAGCCATAGAGTGCTATCAAAAATGTATTGAAGTCTGTGAAATTCCTGAACAAAACAAATATCTTTCCTCAGCATACTCAAACCTCGCAGGAATTTTCTACGAACGTGAAGAATTCAAAAAATCTATAGAATATTACAATAAAGCTCTTACTTCAGATAAAAAAACAGACAACAATGAAGGGCTCTATTTTGTTTACTCAAAATTAGCCGCAATATACGAATCAACTAACAAACAAGAAAGCTATAAATATTTGTTAAACGCACTGCAGCACGCTAAAAAGACAGCTGACAACATTTATATAGCCACTGCATACATAGAAATTGGTGATTATTATTACAACAATAAAGATAATACCCAAGCCATAAAAGCATATCTAAGCGCAGAACATTATCTGAATAACGACATTGATGAAGAAGTTAAACAAAAAATCCAAACAAGACTTAATGATTTAAAAATAAAAATGGGTCAAAATGCATTTATACAAGTTGTAGAAAAATTTGAGTATAAAAATGAAAACTGATGAACTTAAAAACTTAAACATCTCTCTTGACAAGGAAAAAGAACAACAACTGCTGGCTTATTCCAAAATGTTCTTGCAGTATAATGCCCATACAAATCTAATCAGCAAAAATGACGAGAAAGTTTTATTTGAAAAGCATATTTTTGACTCTCTGGCAATAAACCTTTGTCCACAAATCAAAGAATGTAAAAATCTGATGGACATAGGGACAGGTGGCGGTTTTCCTGCGATACCAATTGCATTAATATTTCCGCAAATCAACGTTTTGGGTGTCGATTCCATCACTAAAAAAATTAATTTTATAAACCAACTTGCACAAAATTTAGAAGCAAAAAACTTATCTGCAATCGCTTGTCGTACCGAAGAATTAAACGAAAAATACAGAGAAAGTTTTGACATTGTTACATCAAGAGCAGTTGCCCCGTTAAATATAATTTTAGAATACGCGGTTCCCTATATAAAAACAAATGGATATTTTGTTGCTTACAAATCTAAAATTGTAAACGAAGAAATAGAAAATGCCCAAAATGCATTAAAAACACTAAATTGTGAAATTAAGAATATCATCAATTATCAATTACCGCTTGATGAAAATTTTGACAGAAACCTTGTAATAATAAAAAAAATCAAAGCTACACCAAGAAAATTTCCAAGAAAAACCGGAATGGCAAAAACCAATCCTCTATAAAAACCATAGCTCATTCATTACAAAATGAAAAGTGCAATTTTTCAAGATATGAGTAAATTTTAAGGTTATTCACCTACCCTTTCTTATCAGGGATTATCAAGGTATAATGAAACTATGTCAACACTTTTTTTAGAAAAATTTGATGGATAAAAAAGCTTTTTCTTTAGCAGAAACATGGATTAAACTAGCCATTATCGGCGTTGTAACTATTTTAGTTATCCCCAATATACCGAAAATTTACAAAAAAACTGAAATAGAAATTCAATTGAAATCAACATATTCGGGAATGAACATTGGAAAGAAGATGACAAGTGTACAACTTATACAGGAGGTTGGCGTAATATAACATGCACAGGCCGAGTTCTCGAAGAAGATGCAATGAATTACTAAACAAAAAAGAGCTTGGAATAAATCCAAGCTCTTTTTTTATTTTTACAAGCTTTATTAACAAGCGTTGCAACCAGTACATTTAGAATTTAAAAACTCTTGAGCTTCCGCCATTCTAACTTTAATTCTACCGTCAACAGCAATACCTTCACCTGTTTTTTCTGAAATCAACAATGGGTTGATATCTAATTCATCAATAAATTTAAAATCATTAACGAGTTGAGATAATCTAAGCAATGTTTCTTCAATTTGTCCAATTTGTGCTGGAGTTGTACCTCTAGCACCTTGCAACAATTTATATGCTTTAACAGACTGAATCATTTCTTTTGCGTCTATATCTGTAAGTGGTGCAATTCTGAAAGTTACATCTTTCAAAGCTTCAACGAACACACCACCAAGACCAAACATCATCATTGGTCCGTATTGTGGGTCAGTTGCGATACCACAAACCATTTCTCTATTGCCTTTAACCATTTCTTGAATGATTACACCTTCAAGACCTTCAAGAAGTCCTTTTGCTTCCAGTCTTTCAAGCAAGCCTTTGTATTCATTTCTAAGTTGTTCTTCTGAGCGAATATTTACAATTACACCACCAACATCTGTTTTGTGAGAAGTTGTTTTTGATGTCATTTTCATAACAACTGGATAACCAATAGAGTTTCCAAGATTAACAACTTCTTCTTCATTTGTTGCTAAACCATATTTGCAAGCTCTAATGCCATACGCTTGAAGAACATCAATAGATTCAAGAGTTGTAAGTTGGTCACGCCCTTCACTTACTGAGTTACGAATGATAGCTTCAACTTTAGCTCTATCAACATCATAGCAAGGAATTTGTCCAACAGGTTTTTCCATCCATTGACGTTGCTGATCCAATCTTGCAAGAGCTTCTGCTGCTTCTTCTGCATACATATAAAATGGCATATTAACATCCATTTCAGAAATAGCCGTAAAGAATTCGCTTGTAGTCATAAATACACCCAAAATTGGTTTTGTTGGGTTTTTAGCTTTTATTTCCATCAATGCTTTAGCTACATCAATATCTTTTAATCCCAAGAATGGCAAGTAAATTACCATAATCATATCAACATTTTCATCTGCAATAACCGTTTCCAATGTTTGAGTATAATGTTCGATAGGTGCTGATGCAATCATATCAATTGGGTTTTTAACAGATGCAGCCGCAGGTAGAAAACTTCTAAGTTTAGCTTTTGTTTCATCTGTAATTTTAGCCATTTCCATACCGCTTTCGCAAATAGCATCTGTTGCCATAATTCCAGGACCACCTGAGTTTGTAATAATCGCAACTCTATTTCCTTTTGGAATTGGACAATTTGAAAAAGCTTTAGCATTAGCAAATAAATTTTTCAATGAAAATTCTCTTATAACACCAGACTGATTCAAAAGAGCGGCAGCCGCTTTATCTGCACCAGCTAAAGAACCCGTGTGAGAAGAGGCGGCAGATGCACCTGCTGCAGAACGACCTGCTTTTAATGCAAGAATCGGTTTCTTTTTAGTAATTCTTGTAGCCAATTTTCTAAAATTAGCAGGATTTTGAATTGATTCCATATACAAAAGAATTTGTTTAACATCATCATCGTTTTCCCAATATTCAAGCATTGTTTCAGCATTAACATCAGCTTGGTTACCAATAGACACAAACTGAGCAAAACCTAGGTTAAGGTCTTTTAATATATTCAAAATACCGCCACCTAAAGCACCTGATTGTGAAACAAAACCGATATCACCACGAACAGGAAGAGATTCTGCAAAAGTAGCATCCATCAAAATGTCAGGATTTGTGTTTAGTACACCCAAACAGTTAGGTCCAACGCATCTCATGCCATATTCTCTTACTTTTGCAAGAAGTTGTTTTTCCATTTCAGCACCTTCTGCACCTGTTTCTTTAAAACCCGCTGTGATAATGCACAAACCTTTAATTCCTTTAGCATTACATTGATCGATTGTATCAAGAACAAACTTTGAATTAACTACAATTACGGCCAAATCAACTTCACCAGGAATTTCTGCAATTGTAGAATATGCTTGAAACCCTTCGATTATACCGGCTTTCGGGTTTACAGGATATATATTTCCGTTAAATTTGTAATCTCTCAATCTTTGCATAATTTCAGAACCAATAGTTTTAGGTTTTGTGGATGCACCTACAACAGCGATTGATTTTGGTTTCATAATTTTGTCTAAAACATTTTGTGTCATTTTTTCGCCTTTCTTTTTGTAGTAACTATATACAATCTTTATTATTAATATCCATTATTTAGCCATTCTCGATTACGAAAATTTGCACCTATATTTTTGGCAATTTTTTCACATTCAAGAACATCTACATTATAATCTTTATAGCCAGTAACAACAGATAATGTTGTTTTTATCCCAGCTTCAACTGCAAGTTTTGCAAAAGCTTTCATTTCTCCATATGCATTAGCAATTTTGGGTTGAGAAAGCTCATTATATAATTTTTCAGTCTCACCATTTAAACTAATAGAAACTTCGTCAACAAGTCCCTTCATTTCATCAACAATATTTCTTTTATGAATTGCATTACCATGTCCGTTTGTATTTACTCTAATTTTTGTATTCGGATAAGTTTCTTTTATGAATTTTGAAACTTCAAGCAGTAAATCTATTTTTATAGTTGGTTCTCCGTAGCCACAAAAAGTAACACCAGAAGAAATTTTATCTTCCACCTTTTTAAGTTGATTAATTACATCTTGTGCAAAAATATTCTCAGTTGTTAGCCACATATTAGAACCAACAACATCATCCTTAAGGCCTCTTATGCAGAAAATACAGTCATTTGTACATAAATTTGTCAGGTTAATATAAATTTTATTATCTAACAAATAGACTAAATTATTTTCTTCCATTTTAAACACCTCTTTGTTTTAATTCTGTCATGAGCAAATTTGATAATCAAGTGTTTTCGTTAATTTTGATTGTTAATTTTATATTAATTTTTAAATTTTTTGCTCATTTCATATGCTATGATATAATTGAAAAAATAAAAGGAGGTTTTATGTCAAATCCAGTTTTAGAAAATGTAATAAATAACAGAGAAAATGGGCAATACACTACTTCTTTGCCTATGACAATTCAAGGAACCATTAATAAATTATTTGTAATGACAGTGATGTTAGTACTATCTTTTAGCGCAGTATGGTATCAATATTCTTTGGGATACGCTGATAAAGTAGGATTTTTAACTACTTGCGGACTCATTATCGGCTTTATTGTTGCGATGATAATTTGTTTTACAAGAAAAGCAATGAATATTTTAGTCCCCATATACAGCATTTGTGAAGGTCTAGCATTAGGAGGACTTTCAGCGATTATGAATGCTCAATACCCCGGAATTGTTGTTCAAGCCGTAAGTTTAACTTTTTTGGCTTTGTTTGCAATGATGGGTCTTTATAGCGCAAAAGTTATTCAAGCCACAGATAAATTCCGCTCAGTAATATTAATCACGACAATTGCAATCGGATTATTTTATTTAGTTGCTATTATAGGAAGTTTTTTCAATATTCAACTACCTTTAATATACTCTTCTTCACCGATTGGAATAGCCTTTAGTGTTATTGTATGTGGTGTTGCTGCATTAAACTTGATTTTAGATTTTGATTTTGTTGAAAGAGGCGCTTTAAATGGCTTAAGCAAAGAATACGAATGGTACGGTGCTTTTGGGCTTATGGTTACTATCGTATGGCTTTACGTTGAAATACTAAGACTTCTTGCAAAAATGCGTAACAAATAGGAAAAATAATGGTATCAATAGTTAAAACTGCCGCTGTCATCGGCTTAGAAAGTTTTGAAGTATCTGTAGAAGTAGATTTAAATTTGGGAGTTCCTGCCTTTTTGGTAGTAGGACTCCCTGATTTAGCAGTAAATGAGGCAAAAGAAAGGGTTCGCTCTGCCATAAAAAACTCAGGGTATGCCTTTCCTACCAAGAAAATTATAGTAAATCTTGCACCTGCTGATATCAAAAAAGCCGGTTCCGCTTATGATTTACCAATAGCTATAGGCATTTTAGCCGCGGATGAAATTATAGATAAAGAAAAATTAATTGATTATGCCTTCTTAGGCGAATTATCTCTTGACGGGGCAATAAAACCGGTTAATAGCGTTTTACCCACTGTTGTAGGTCTTCAAAAGCTCGGGATTAAAAATGTTATTGTTCCGGAAGATAACAAATATGAAGCAGCACTTATTCCTGGTATAAATGTTTATAGTGCAAAGATTTTAAATGATGTTGTTAATCATTTTGCTAATGATGAAACATATGCGCCTCTTGAATTAGTAAAAGTCGATATAAATCAACTCTTAGGAGAAGTCAAAGAAGAAGATATTATTTTTGATTTTAAAGATGTAAAAGGTCAAGTTAAGGCTAAA
>JAZTXF010000042.1:0-18270 GCA_045636305.1 Candidatus Gastranaerophilaceae bacterium
TTTCATACAAAGAGTGGGGAGAAACAGAAACAAGAATAAACATACGAATAGTTCATATATGGCAATGACCTACAAGAGAATTAGGAATATGATATATTATATAGGAGAAACAGTGGGATCTAAACCATTCGGCTCTTCCAAACAAAAAAGCAAGTCCAAAGGCGTGCTTTTTTGTTTGGTGCGCCATCAGGGACTTTTTCTGTGCTTCTTATTTAGTTTATGTGCTTTACCAACTGAGCAGCGAAGTTGGTAGTCTGCACGACTTTCGCCGCCGGTGGCGGATGAAGAAGGTCGTGCAGAAACGCAGTAGCCGAAGGTTTGAGTGGGCATTTACTGCCAGCGAAAAAGCTTCGCTGCTACAAGGTGTCGATTCCACCAAAGCGACCTATTAAGCTGAGGTAGCAGAGTTTAAACAGAAAGTGACACGTCCCCAAACTGTTCAAATCGCCTGCGGCGGATAAAAAGAGAGTGCATCTATCCTGATAAGTTTCGCCCTGATATTCGTACTTTTCGCCGACTTCGATTCTGTCTATAAGCTCATGGAGAATCTCGTATGTGAGTTCTTTAATTCCAATATACTTTTCGATTAAGTTTACAAAGTCTATGGCATTATCCTTTGACTTGCGGTATTCGTTAAGCTCGCTTTCTATTCTTGATGCCTCGGCTTTCAATTCCGCCTGTTCTTCTTCGTATCCTGCAAGGAGTGATGCCATTCTCTCGCTTGATAGATTTCCTAAGACTGAATTTTCGAAGGTCTTGGTTATCAGGATTTCAAGCTCTCTGATTCGCTTATTTGCCTTTGCAAGCTTTCGCTGATTGTCTTTAGTTTCTGCCATAATCTTTTGCTCGTTGCATTTAAGTGCCGCTTTGTATAGGGCATCTCTGTCGGTTTCAAGCATTACTGTCTTTGCATAGATGTCTGCAAGGACTACACCATATAACTCGTCATATCTTATGTAATGGGATGGGCAGTATTGCTTGCCCTTTAGGTTATATGTGTTGCATACATAGGACTTGGTTGCGTTGGAGAATACCAAGGCTTTTTTACAATCCATACATTTTATTATCTTTGCAAAGATTTGCGTTTCGCCTGTTTTTGTTTCTCTTGACCGACTTTCAAGCAGTTTTTGCACTTCATCAAAGGTTTGCTTATCAATTATCGGCTCATGGGTATTTTCCACCACAATCCATTCATCCTTTGGGACATCCTTGAACTTCTTTGACTTAAAAGGCTTTTCTTTTCTGTGGTTAACCATATTACCTATGTAAACTTCGTTTATAAGCATATCGCCCACGGTATCATCACACCAATAACATTCGTCATCGTGTGCGGTCATTGCAGAATAATGATTTATTCCCTGAGCTTTTGCATAGGCGGCAGGAGTAGGAATTTTTTCTTCGTGAAGAATTTTTGTTATTTTCCTTTTACCGTAGCCTTGCTTTGCTAAGTCAAAGATGTGTTTTACAATGTGTGCAACCTCTTCGTCAATTATAAGATGATGCTTGTCTTTCGGGTCCTTTTTATATCCGTATGGTGCTTTACTGCCAAGGAACCAACCCGATTGTGCTTTGGTTTTGTATGCCGACCGTGTCTTTTCAGATATATCTCTTGGATACATTGCATTATACATATTCTTAAAGGTTACAATTTGTTGATAACCATTTAAGTATGTATCAACCCCATCATCGATTGCTAGCCTGTTGCTTTACAATTATGTTGTTCTTTTATTATAAGTTCTTTTAGTTTAAACCCTGCGTCTTCGAAAGTTCGCATTACATCGAATGACATTGGTATCATATGACCTTTTTGCCTTGTGTCACCCATAAGGATTGCACAGAACTTGTCCTTTTTCAAAACACGATAACTTTCTGATGCAACCTTTTTCATTTCTTCAAGGAAATCCTTGACTTTTAATTGAGATAAGTCGCCATCAATTCCATCACTATATTTGATAATATCTGCATATGGAGGGTGCGTGCATATTAAATCAATACTTTCATCAGGGACAAAATCAAGATTTCTTGCATCGCCTTTTTTGATATATACTTTACCTTTAGCAGATTCGTAATCAAATGATGTTTTCTCTTTGCATCTATCAAGTGCAACATCATTTATATCAACACCAATTATATCTCTATTCAAAAGTTTTGATTCTACCAGAGTTGTACCGCCACCGGCAAATTGATCAAGTATCAAATCTCCTTCTTGAGAATATCTTAAAATAATATTTCTTGGTATATATGGCGACCAGTTTCCACGCCATTTTGCATCATGGGTTGCCCAGTCGCCTCGTTTAGGAAATGACCAATGTGTAGTCATTTCCAATTCGAAATCTTCCGGTTTCCATTTGGTTACTTTTTTAGTCATAAATTAACTCCTAATAAGCAGATGGTAATTCCAAAAAGTCTAGTGGTATCTCGTTAAAAAATATATTGCAACCTACAGAGCGAATATAGTCATGGACATCTCGATAACTGGACTTTTTAAACCAATCGTTACATACATACAAATATTCAACATCATAATCCGTATCATAAAATAGTTTCTGATATTGTTTCTTTTTGAAATCACATGTCTGTAGCTTTTCATCTACGGAACCAGAGTCGTGTTGAAATTTCTTTTCAATAATGTATACTGTCTTATTTTGAAAATTCAATAGAGCCTCATCAGGCAATAGCTGTTTAGAAATATAATTACGCCAGTCAATCCCTTCAGGTTCTAATATTATTTTATAAAAAGAATATTTTTGAGCAATAATTCCCAAACAATTTCCAAAGCTATCTCTTATAACATTTCTATCTGTTATTATATATCCTGCATCTATCAGAGCATCAGCCAAGCTTGTTTCTTGTTCAAACGTCAATCCATTTTTATTAGTTTTTGCGCCTCCGCCATATCTATTTATTGCCATATTGTTACTCCTACTATCTGTTTATTAAATCTATTAAATCAAAAACGAAATCTCTCTTGAAATAGAAAGCACGATTTTTGTCAGAAATAACTTGATTATATTTTTTTGAATAGATTCTGTGGTATGGAATCGAGTCCTTAGTTCTAATTTGTATATGTTTTCCATTGACAGTATGAATTTGACCGTTAGGATCATTTTCTACTTGATATATAAGTTGTTCGCAAATGGAATAATAATCGTTTCTCCATGTATCTAAAAGAGGAGCAAATCTCGGATTTTTAAGGTCTATATGTACTGCACCTAAGAACATCCAGTCGTGAGGATCTCCTTCTTTGCAAACAGGCACATACAGAATATTTCTTATCTTTTCGAAAAGATGGGTTTCCTCAAACCTTCTTTTATCTAACAACTCGTCTATGACGCTTGCAATTTGAGTGATAAAAATGGTTTCTAATGGAGTGCCATTAGCATCGCATTTGTTCGTTTTGAGTTCTCCGTCTTCAAAGTCTAAATTACAGTTATCTAATCTTTTTCCTAATGCCATTTCAAGAAGTTGACCGGTTTTTCCTTTATTTCGTTTGATCATTGGAAAGTCAGACTCATCAAATAATTCCGAAAATGGTATATTGCATAATTTAATTATTTTTTCTTGTGCTTCTTTAAGTTTCATATTTTTCATCCTCCAAAGAGTACACACTGTGGAATCAATTCCACAGTGCCTGGTATTTTATTCTGCTATTTAAATTATTTTAGAAGTTTGATATCAGAAGTTCTCTGATTTTGCCTCTGCCTTGACTGTTACTATTTATCATTCGTGTAGCTTCAACTCGTTTGATTCGATGGTTGCTATAGATATTATCGAAGAATTCATCGTCTTCGTTAGTGTTCTTAGGATCAGAATTACTGACCACTATTTTAGCACCTTTTTTATTCATTTCATCTACGAATTCCGCTAACTCAATTTGTTCTTCGTCTGTGAATAATGTTTCTGTATAAGCGGTGAAACTTGATGTTTCCGTAAGTGGTCTGTATGGCGGATCAAAGTACACGAATGTGTGCTTGTCTATAAAGTCTGCTGATTCTTTATAATCGCCACATACAACCTCAACCTTTTGAAGTTTTTCGGCAACAGCTCGCAGATTTCTTTCATCGCATATAAGCGGATTCTTGTATGAACCCATCGGCACATTGAATAACCCTTTTTTGTTTACTCGATAGAGTCCATTGAAGCAAGTTTTATTTAAGAATATCATCAAGGCTGCTTTGGTAACATTCTTTGTTTCATTGCCATTTACCTTGATATCGTTGAACTTGTCTCGCATACTCATATAATATGTTTTTCTGTCTTCAGTATCAAGGCTTATATATTCTTCTTGATAGGACTCTAGTAAGGTGATCAAATCATCTATTCTATGCTTGATGATATGATATGTGTTAATCAATTCCGCATTTATATCGCTTATATAAATTTCTTTGATGTTATACTTGCTAAGTACATCGAATAGAACCGCACCGCCACCTACGAAAGGTTCTGCATACTTAGTTATCATGCTGTCGAATGGGTAGTAGTGCTCAATTTCTTTTAGAAGCTGACCTTTTCCGCCTGCCCATTTCAAGAATGGCTTAACACCTTTTTCGTCAGTTTCGTTATATCTGGTGCTTCTTGCATCGATAGGTTTTTCTGCATCGTCAGGAATAATCCACATATTGCCTACCATCGTCGCATTGGCAATTCTGTTTTCAGAGCAGAGGACAGCAACTCGTCTTTGTGAGATGCCCCATCTATCAGCTGCTTCTCTTGCACATATAAATCCCATAAATATACACTCCTTGTGTTTTATAAATAATATTATATTCCAAAACTCGAATAAAAGCAATACTGTTTTAGATTTTTCTCTGTTTTGTACAATTCCTTTGTGTTCAATATTTTTCTAAAATTCCCTTTAACAGCCGTCTGTTTTGCGATTAAGCTATTGAGGTGGTTAACTACCTTACCCGGCATAGTTTGTTGCTCAAACCCCTGTCTCCACTGCTGTAACTGGTGCTTAGCTCTCCTATATGGGGTAACTACCGATTATCTACTGTGTATTGAAGGGAAACGGTATGTTGATATATCAGAACTTACAGACCGTGAAGCTGCCGCCGTATATGAGATGATAAATTTGTTTATGGAAAACAAGAAAATAGCTGAAAGGAGCTACATAAAATGAAGAAAAAAATCTTGTCCCTTATTATGGCGGTATGCCTTGTAACTACCTGTATGTTTTCTATGGGTATCTCGGCAAGTGCCGCAGTACCCTCACTTGCTATGGTAGACCCAACTTGTAGAGTGGGTGATACTGTTGATATTCATATTTATACCAATCAAATTGATAGCTTTGCTTGTTTGGTATTTTCCCCTCAGTACGACCATTCCGTTTTTGAAATTGTCAGTATTACTACTGAAATTGAAGAGGGTACTTTCCTCTATAACGAGGATACCGAAAATCCCAAATTTATATGGTATAATACTGAAAACTATACCCCTGAGAGCTTAGGAAAGATTCTTTTTACTATGACATTAAGAGTCCTTGACGATGCCCCAGTGGGTAAACACACAGTTTCATTAAATTATGAATCCGAAAACATCTGTGATGAAAACGGTGAGCTTGTAGAAATGGGGGTGGGACAGAGTTCTGTCACTATCTTTCTCAGCATCAGAGGTGACTCCGACGGTGATTTGGATATTACTGGTGCTGACGTTGTTATGCTCGCTCGCTATTTGGTTGATTTGGAAACGGAAATCAACGAGGGAGCAGACGTAAACGGTGATGGCAGTATTGACGGTCGAGATTTGGTTAAGTTGTCAAGATACTTGATTGACCTTGAGGAAATCGACAATATGTATAATCAGCCTTAAAACACATCCAACGGCGGTACGGCGGTAACTTTTCATAAAGCATAATTTTTCTATAAACAAATAATCTCATACGCTCAAAGGAGAATGTTGACTATGGCTTACGCCATAGCAACGAAAGGGAGTATTTTGCATAGGCAGAGCCTAGCAAAATGCTCCCACATTTTTTATGTATAATTTACTCTGTATCATAATTAACGTTAATGACATTTTCGGAAATGCTTGTCAATGGTGATTTACAGTATATAAAATCAATGCTTAACAACTTGGCTGATGATATTCTTTTAGGTGAGGTTGCGGAGTACGAAAAGAAATTTTTGAAAGATAACTACCTTGCTAATGCAGAAAAGCATACCGAGCAAAATTTCAATCAGATTGACGGGCAAATGAATAATGAGCCGCCCAAAAAAGAAGAAAAGCCGTCAATCCGACTTATGCTAAAAATTATAGTTCAGGAGGTAAAAGATAACAAGGATAAGGAAAAAGACCATAAACCTCCGCAGAAATCGGAGCCGACGCTATGAGCAGAATAATATTACTTTCTCCGAAACAAAGCAGACGGACAAATGCCCTTGTCCGCAAACTATGCTGCAACTACGACGGCGGCCATTGCATTTTGCTTGACGACGGCGATCCGTGTGTATGTCCCCAGCTTATTACATACTCACATATTATCTGCAAATGGTTTAAGGTTGCCGTATTGCCTGTTGATAAAGATTTGCATATCGAACTGATGAAGCCGCCGAACACAAAGCAGTGTTCAGTATGCGGCAGATACTATCTGCCAAAAGGTAACAGGTCAAAGTATTGTTCCGATTGCAGAAAAACCATTACAAGACGGCAGGCGGCAGAACGCAAACAAAAACAACGTCTTATGTCACGGAATAAAGGCATAATATTCCCTTAAAACAAGGCATTTTGAGTGTTAAAACAATAAGGGTAATACTCTTTATCAGAAATTCTCAAAAATGGCTTTCTATTGCGTGACAAAAAAACATAAAAAGACCGTGATACAGTTGCTAAATTTGGCAGCATGTATCACGGTTATTTTTTTATAATTTTTTCTTTAACATTGGTTTCAAATAGTTTTTCTTAAAATCTCTTGGCGTTCCGAAGAACTCCGTTTCGGATTTGGAAAAAGTTTTTGCTTCTGCTTTCAAAGAAAGAAGCTCCAACGAACACAACAAATCTGCTACTTGGAACAGTTTATAATCAACAGGTAACACTTTTCTAAACTCAACATTTGAATAGAAAACATTAAAAACTGTTGTGATTATCTTGGTTAGCTCAACTTGTCCGTTGTCATAATAAATAACGATTTCATCAAATGAATTGAAAAAGTCTGCGTTATTGCTGATAGTGTTTGCAAGATTTCTTGACAGCTTTGATGTCATTGCAATTACATCATCACACTCGTTTTTATCAACATAGGTGCAGATATAATTAAAATCCAATCTTCTTGCAAAGTTGAATAATGCGTGAAAAATACGTTTTCTTTCTTCCATACGCATTGATTTATATATTTCTTCACGGCGAATAATAGGGCCGGTATGTACTGCTTTATAATCAAAATCCAGATTATGCAAATGACTTTCAAGGGATTTGATATTTTCGTAAATATCTATATCTTGATTATGCAAAATCATTGTAATAAGGTAATACGGAGCGTGTGGCCTGAATGGACCGAAATCTCCCGACTCATCAATAAATATACTTAATTTCTTACTCACAGGCACACTCCTTTCCGTGTATATAAAAAGTGGCGGGGAAATTCCCCGCCGTTCGGTGGACCAGGGCTTTTCAGCCAGCCCAAAGAGCAATATTAACATTGCTCTTATATTCTATGGTTATTATAACACATTTATTCCTAAAAGTCAATGGATAGACGAAAATTTTTGCTTTTGCACAAAAAATCAAGGATAAAATGTGTTGCATTTGGGTTATATCCCTCTTGCACTATTATTATATACCATTATATCAGATTTTGCAATATCCAATATGTAAATTTTTATCTTGCAGCAACAAATCTAACAGCGGTTAAAGGAATGTAATACAGAGCCACAATCAGCCTCCATATCAAAATTATTCCACCGATAGCTCCACCGATAAAGAAACTGAAAATAAGTGTTGTAAGCATACCATTTACCCCGAACAGTGGAAACACAATCAGCCTTGTTATTCCGAAAGGTATTCCGCACAGGATAAACAGCTTCATATAATCAACTGTTCCTGCGGAGTCGGTGCAAATGTTTATAAACATTGAATAAAGCAGTATTGCAAATAGTATTGGTATTATTGTTTTAATTATAAAGTCTTTTGTTATCTGTAATCTTGTCATTGTGTATGCCTCCTTGCTTGTGCTTCAAGTAATAACTTTCTTGCTCTGTTAAAGTATGCGGTATCTATTGGCGGAATATCCCAATAGCAAAAGTCGCCTTGCATATCCTCTAATGTAAATGTGGGCTCTACCCATTTTAATATTTTGATGTAGGATTGCTTTCTTGCTTCCTCATAGGTTAGAGCTCCGTCCTCAACGGCCTTTATTAAATCTGCTATGACAATCTGCATTTGTGCCTCTGCTTCTTTGTAAAATTCCGGGCGCAAGTACATATCCCTTTGCTGATGAATTGCGTTTCGTGCGATTGCCATTAAATCACCATATCCATATCCGTTTGTCTGTCCCGAAACGATAGCTTCCCATATCAACCTTTTTGCTTTTCCGTTTGCCTCTCCATATCCCAAACCATTTTCAACCTCGCAGAGTATAGGGCTGATTAAATTTTCTGTGATTGCTACCTGATTTACCGTAACATGTGGCGGTACGCTCTCGCCGGGTATCTCGGCAGCAAGTGCCGTCAAATTCATTGTGCTTATTATTGCGGCAGTGATGATTATTTTTGTTATCTTCTTCATATAGACAACCTCCTTTACACTTAATGTATTCTACGATATGCCAACTGACGAAATGGGTATTATGGATTGTATTTGTAAATTAAATCCCAAAATGTCAATTTACATTACGCTTCGTTTCTATAACGAAATGACCTATAAGGAAGTGGCAAAAGCATTGAAACAACCCATTTCAACAGTAGAATACAAAACAAAAAAAGCATTATCAGAACTGAAAAAACATTTGGAAGGAGATGTTATAAATGAAAATGTCTGAATTGGAAAGCAGGTTGCGAAAGCACGCAGAAATAACGAAGTCTGTTATGGCAACTCCTTTCGATATAAAAACGGAGGAATTTGCAATGACGAAAAAAAGACACTCTATTAAAAAATCAATATTACTCGCAGCAGCTATTACTTGTTTGCTTGGTATCACAGTTTTCGCGGCTATACATTTTTTAACACCGAGCGAAGTGGCTCAAAATCTTGGAGATAATAAACTTGCAGCATCTTTTGCAAACGAAAATTTTGATGTTAAAACTGTAACCGACGGAGAATATACAACATCGTTATTAGGTGTTGTTTCCGGCAGAGATTTGAGCGATTTTAAGGGTTCTGCTTGGGATATAATGCCCGAAAGAACTTATGCTGTTGTAGCGGTTGAAAAAACAGACAAAACACCTATGGAAATCGGTGAGCCTTTAATGATAACTCCGCTTATTCAAGGGCTTAAACCTTGGGAATACAATATAGCTACAATGCACGGTAGCTACACGGAAGATGTTGTTGACGGAGTTTTGTATCGAATTATCGAAATGGATAGCATAGAATGTTTTGCTAATCAGAAAATCTATTTGGCGGTAACAGACAATATGTTTATCAGTAATGAACATTTTGATATTGACAACGAAACCGGAGAAATAACAGCAAAAGATAACTATGCGGGAACAAATATCATATTTGAACTTGCAGTAGATAAATCAAAAGCAGATCCTGAAGCAGCTAATGAGTATCTTGTTGAATTGAAAGAAGGATGGAGAACTGATGAAATCGGCGAGAATCCAACTCCCGATATTGGTGATATACCATATTTAGAAGCAGAATAAATAATTAAGGGGTGATACAGTGGGAAAAGAAAAAACAAGTGATTGGATAAAATGTCCCGTGTGCGGGAATAAAACCCGTGATAAAATTCGGGAAGATACAAAAATGACCAATTTTCCTCTCTACTGCCCTAAATGTAAGCGCGAAAGTTTAATAAATGTTAGCAATCTTGAAATTCAGGTAGTTAATACTGTAACGCTGAATTAAATAACCTAAAGAAAACACCTACAATTATCATAGAGCCCGACGCAAAGACGCAGAGCCGATAATGCAATTCCGTGAATAGCATATTGTCGGTTTTGCGTCTTTCTCAATATGTATCAAGTGTACTTTGAAAGGTACATACTATGAGTTGAGGTGATAAGTTAATGGATAATACTCAATGGGTGTTATGCCCGGTATGCAATAACAAAACTCGGACAAAGCTCCGTGAAGATACAGAACTTAAAAATTTTCCATTGTTTTGCCCGAAGTGCAAAAATGAAACTTTAGTAAATGTAAAAAAATTTAATATTGAAATTATAAAAGAGCCAGACGCAAAGACGCAGGAGCCTAATTAACTGTAAAGACGCAGAGCCGATAATTTGTTTATTAACAGATTATCGGCTTTATCTTTTATATGCGTATTAGCTCACCAAATAAAAAAACGGTATTTGTGTGAGCTGTTTTGTTGTGCCTATAAGTTTTCACCCCTCAAATATCGTTTGATGTTTGGGGGGATTTTTGTGCGCTGGGTAGCAGCATTAACACCGCTGATTGTACGAAACAGCGAATACATACATCATAAATAGTAGTTTTCAAAATATCGCTTTTGCTTCAAGGGAACAGTTTACTCTTGAATGTGAAGTGAGAAATCAATTTAATAGATTTATTATTTCAATATCTCGTTTGGACGTTTATGTTCAGACGGGATATTTTTGTTTGTCATTAAGTTTTATATCTGAAAAATCAGATATATTTGGCAGCTGGGATTTTTTATCCGTAGTAGTGTTGAAAGGGGAAATAAACTACCCGCTTTCTTTCGCGTTGCGAAAGGAGGTGAGATAATTGGACAAGTCCCACGAAAAACACAAGCAGCACACGTTTGATTGCTTTTGTAAAAGGATGCTGAAAAATGAAATGAGAGATTATTATGCTGAAATAAACAGACGTAAAAAACACGAAGTTTCATTTTCGGAATTGTCAGCAGCAGAACTTGAAAAGCTATGTGCATACGACGAGTATTTTGCCGACGATCATTCCTTTAATGTATTGCAGGAACAGATTATTGTTAAAGACGATACGATTGCAGAAGCATTGGCAGCGCTGCCACAAAACAAACGTGACATAATTCTGCTTTCGTATTTCCTCGATATGAATGACGGGGAAATCGGAAAAAAGCTCAATATGGTACGCTCTACTGTTCAATACAGACGTTCAAGCATACTTAAAGAGCTAAAAAAGATTTTGGAGGAAAAAGGCAATGACTGAAACGCAAGTAAAGACAAATTCAAATTTGCTTCCTTTCCCGGTCATCGTATCTGCTTCAAGCGGAGATACATACGCAATAAATGCCGTCTTAAAACACTATGCCGGTTACATTGCTGCTTTGTCTATGAGAACACTCTATGACGAACAAGGCAATCCGCATTTGTGTATTGACGACGAACTGCGCCGCAGATTGGAAACAAAGCTGATTACAAACATCACCAAATTTAGATTAGACTAAATTGGGCGCCCATATACGGGAGCGTGTACCCCTTTCCACGCTTCCCGTTGAGGGTTGCTTATATTTCTATAAAAGCATACCGAAATTCGATATGTTTTTATAGAAATATAAGCCTCTTAATTGTTCTTTGAAAAACACTCCCTGAGAAATGGGCGTCATAGACGAATCGGACACGAAAGGTATGAGCCGAGCTCTCCGGCAAATACGCCACGACTTCCACCGGGAACGAGCGATAAATATTTGTACCGTAATTGCAGACGTGGCTTTCTGCAAGCAATGACGTTCATACTGAATAATGATACTCCCGCGTTGAACGCCCTCAAAGCATTGCGCGGCGCACCCACAAGCATGGGCCGAGTGGTGAAATTCCCTGTGGAGCTGCAAGCCGGCAGCCGTCCGTTTTTGTCATATAAATTTTTGGATAAATATTTTGATGAAAGAGGTGTGGCCTATGGCTGAAAATATTAACCCTAAAACCAATGAGAATTGTCATAGAGCCGATAGCTCTTTGACGGATAAAACCACTTACGAATTTGATAAAAATTCTTTTATTGTTGAGCCCGTTTTCAAAACGGAAAATTCTGAAACTTTAGGGGCTGTCTTACTCCGCCTTATGACACAAAAAGAATAAAAAGTTGCACAACTTTATTCAAACAGGCTGACAAGTCAAAAAAAGCGCGTTATAATATATGTAGGTTAAGTGCTTATTTGACTGTCGGAAAGGAGGAAGAATGAGACAGTCGAAAACTAATAAAAAGAGAGAAACCACAGCGTCGTTGTATTTGCGTTTGAGCAGAGACGATAATCTGGAGGGCGAAAGCTACAGTATAGGAAATCAAAAAAAGCTACTTACCAAAGAAGCAAAGGAAAAGGGATATACAAACTTATTGATTTATATTGACGACGGTATTTCCGGCGTAACAATGAATAGACCTGACTATATCAGAATGATTGAGGATTTTGAAAATAATAAATCTTCTGCACTGTTTGTAAAAGACCTTTCTCGTATAGGCCGAAATTATATCGAGGTTGGAAAACTGACAGAGGAATTTTTACCTGAACACGATATACGCCTTGTAGCTGTATCAGATAATATAGATACACAAGAGGGCGAAAACGAACTTGCACCTATCAAAAATCTTTTCAATGAATGGTATGCGCGTGATATAAGTAAAAAACGCCGTATCAGTAATAAGATTAAGGGTAATTCAGGTGAGCCGCTTTCAGCTCCGCATTATGGGTATATGAAAAACCCTGACGATAAAAAGACTTGGCTTATTGATGAAGAAGCTGCTTTCGTTGTCCGTCGTGCGTTCAGTATGTATATGCAAGATTACGGAACAGAGCAAATCGCTGTTGTTTTTGAACAAGACAAGATTTTAACCCCTGTTCATTATTGGATAAGTAAGGGTATTAAAAAACCTCATAAAAAGGTTAGCGAAAACCCTTATGCTTGGACTTCATCAATGATTGTTAAAATCCTTACTACACAAGAGTATTGCGGCGATATAATCAATTTCAAAACTTATTCAAAGTCATACAAGAATAAGAAACGCTATGCAAATGAGCCTGAAAATATTGTTATCTTCAAAGATGTTAACCCTGCAATCATAGAAAGGGCTGTATATGAGAAGATACAGGAAAAAAGAGGTAAAGTGAGAAAACGCAAAAAAGCAGACGGCGAAAAGAATATGTTTTCCGGCTTGCTTAAATGTGCGGACTGTGGAAGCAATCTCAATTTTCATTTCAATCAAGGTAATAAAGAAATTACATACTTTAATTGCACCGGGTATAACAGAGGTAAAAGAAAAATTTGTGAATCCTCACATTATATCCGTACAGATTTTCTTGAACAGGTTGTACTTGGAGAAATCCGAAGATTGACAAGGTTTGCAACAAAGTACGAAAATGCTTTTGCAAAACTTGTTATGGGTAGCTCCTTAAAATCTGCTGAACAGGAAATGCAATTCAAGGAAAGCGAACTCAAAAAACTGCAAGCAAGAGATAAAGAGCTTGACATCTTGTTTGAAAAGATATATGAGGATAACGCAATGGGTAAAATATCTGATGATAGATTTGCGAAACTTTCCGTAAAGTATGAGGACGAGCAAAAAGCTGTCAATGAGAAGATACAAAACCTTAAAGACGAAATCTCAAATGGCAAGAGTAAAAATGTTTCAACGGATATGTTTATTGCTACGGTACGAAAGTACACAAGAGCAAAAAAACTCACTCCGCAAATGCTGAATGAGCTTATCGACAAAATTGAGGTTTACCAATCCGAAAAGATTGACGGTAAAACAGTACAAAGATTAAAGATACATTATACTTGCATAGGTACTCTTGAAATTCCTGATATGGATTTGATACCTGAAAACAGCGTTAAAATCCACACAAGACAAGGTGTAGATGTTCACTTTGACACAAGAGCCTGTGTAGCAGTATGAAACATATACGGCAACAAAAAAACGAGAGTTCTCATAGAAATCGTTAAATCCTATAAGAACTCTCGTAATGGTGCGGGTAACAGGACTGTTACTCTTTTTAAGGGAGTGCCCTGTTAACCTGCTTTTTCTATATTTAGTTTGCTGTTAAAATCTACCGTTCCAACAAACTTATAATAAATATTTATATCCTGATATGTTTCGCCCTGATATTCGTACTTTTCGCCAACTTCAATTCTGTCTATAAGCTCATGGAGAATCTCGTATGTGAGTTCTTTAATTCCAATATACTTTTCAATTAGATTTACAAAGTCTATGGCATTATCCTTTGACTTGTGGTATTCGTTAAGCTCGCTTTCAATTCTTGATGCCTCGGCTTTTAATTCTGCTTGTTCTTCTTCATATCCTGCAAGAAGTGATGCCATTCTCTCGCTTGATAGATTTCCTAAGACTGAATTCTCATAAGTCTTTGTTATCAGAATTTCAAGCTCATCAATTCGCTTATTTGCCTTCGCAAGCTTTCGCTGATTATCTTTGGTTTCTGCCATAATCTTTTGCTCGTTACATTTAAGTGCCGCTTTGTATAGGGCATCTCTGTCGGTTTCAAGCATTACAGTCTTTGCATAGATGTCGGCAAGGACTACACCATATAACTCGTCATACCTTATGTAATGGGATGGGCAGTATTTCTTACCCTTTAGGTTATATGTGTTGCATACATAAGACTTGGTTGCGTTGGAGAACACCAAGGCTTTTTTACAATCCATACATTTTATTATCTTTGCAAAGATTTGTGTTTCGCCTGTTTTAGTTTCTCTTGACCGGTTTTCAAGTAGCTTTTGCACTTCATCAAAGGTCTGCTTATCAATTATCGGCTCATGGGTGTTTTCTACCACAATCCATTCATCCTTTGGTACATCCCTGAACTTCTTTGACTTAAAAGGTTTTTCTTTTCTGTGATTTACCATATTGCCTATGTAAACCTCGTTTATAAGCATATCGCCCACAGTATCATCACACCAATAACATTCATCATCGTGTGCGGTCATAGCAGAGTAATGATTCATTCCCTGAGCCTTTGCATAGGCGGCAGGAGTAGGGATTTTTTCTTCGTGAAGAATTTTGGTTATTTTCCTTTTTCCATAGCCTTGCTTTGCTAAGTCAAAGATGTGTTTTACGATATGTGCAACCTCTTCATCAATTATAAGATGATGCTTGTCCTTCGGGTCCTTTTTATATCCGTATGGTGCTTTAGCTCCAAGGAACCAACCTGATTCCGATTTGGTTTTGTATGCCGACCTCGTCTTTTCGGAAATATCTCTGGGATACATTGCATTATACATATTCTTAAAGGTTGCAATTTGTTGATAACCATTTAAGTATGTATCAACACCATCATCTATTGCAATAAATCGAATTCCTCTTGCTATGAAAATGTCCTCGTAATATAGATTTGCCTGAACATCATTTCTGCCAAGCCTTGATAAATCTTTTACGATTATGCAGTTGGCATTTCCTTCTTCGACATCTCGAATCATTGCCTGAAATTCAGGTCTTTCAAAGAATACTCCTGATTCACCGTCATCCACATATTCCTTGCGGATTATAATGTTATTTCTGTTGGCGAAACTTGATGTTTTCATTCTTTGGGTTTCTATGCTTATGCTTTCTGCATTTGCTGAACGCTTGTCTTCTTTGGATAACCTTAGATATAAATTTGCTATCCATACCGTTTCTCTTTTTGCCATTTAAATTCTCCTTTCTCTTAAGGGAAACGGCTGTGTAAATGCTATAATGATTATACCACATAACCCAGCCGTTATCCAGATAAATCATCGAAGTTCTTTAAGAAACTTCACGGCTTATGATGTTATTTACTCTGTCCTGAAGGGTAGAGGTATCCTTGTCGGTATCACTGCAATAGAGTGACTTCGTTCTAAAAATCTTATCTCCGATTTCAAAGTATAGAGTTTTGCTGTCATCTATATATGCTCGTTTAAGATTTTCTACAGGACTGTTTTCGCTTGTTATCCGCTTATATATTACATAATAATTCGGCGGTAAAAAACGCCTATGTTTTTTCATTGTCTATCAGCTCCTTTCTCACATTCCCATCATGAAATCGATATATTCTTCATCTTCAATTTCGTCTTCTAACATTTCATCGATTTCTTCCTGCTCACGGATAAGCTCTTCATCAGGCTCATCCTTACTTACGAGAGCAGATACAATTCCAGCAGCTATTCCAATTGCTGCGCCAAGATTTCCGCCTGCCATTTTTGCTTCCTGTTCCTTTTTTCTTTCTTCCTCATCATCACTGCCAGAGTCTATCATGTCAGCAAGCGCAGCAGCACCATGCAGAGCAGTGCCGCCAATTCCATCTAAATCATCCTGTTTGCAATAATTACTTTCTGCATATGATTCCTCGCCTTTTCTCTCAAAGTTACTATTACTGATATCTTCTGGTTCATCGTCAGGGATATCACCGTAGTAAATACCTCTTTCTTTCTCCCACCCTGTTACATCCGCTGTAGCGGATTCTTTCTTTGTTTCAGGTTTAGGTTCGTCCCCGAAGATAATCCATCTATCATCTTTAACAGGCTTTTGAGAAACGGTCTTTTGTATATGCGGTTGCTTGGATAATTGTTCCCTGAGTTTGAACTCGTTTTCCAAGTTCTCCTTCAAATATTTTTGTTCGTGTAATTTGAAGTCTCTGCACTTCATTCCGTTGGGACAAATAAATGTAATTGATTTTCTTGCATCTGTCCAAATCATATTGTAACCGCGCCGCTTCATTTCCTGCACGAAATCTTTACAGGTTCCGCTTTTCTTCATAGACTGATTGATATTCTGCATCAGTACTGCTTTCCAACTGTCACCTCGTTGTGCTGCTCTGTATTCTCCCCGGGGGATATAGCTTGTACGCTTTTGAGGATTTTTTATAATTGAGTATCCGTGACTCATGCAAATCCTGTCGTTTTTCTCCCTGAGATGTTGCAGCGTATGAGTGTCTTGCCTCAGCTTATATCCGTTCTCAAAGTTTACAGAGTTTATAACGAAGTGTGAGTGAGGGTTTCTTGTATCGAGATGTGTTGCTACTAAAATTTCATGCCCAGGCCAAGCTTCCGCCGCAAATTCTCTTGCAATTTCATGTGCCTTATTATGTGTGATTCCTTCTTTGTAAGAGAAGGATTGCACGTAGTGGTAATAATATGTACCATCCAATTTGTCATAAGCCGCTTTGGTAGTCATAAATTCACGGAAGGCATTTTCACCATTACAATTGATTCCGCTGACAATTCTTCTGCCTGATTGTATATCCCGAACCTTGTCCTCTCTCTTGCAATAATTTATTACTCCGTACATCGCAGCAGGTGACTGTTTTTTAACTTTTACATAAGTTACAGTTGCCATCACTTTCGCCTCCTAATCGCATATAAATTGTCATTCATAATTTTGAGTTCGTTTCGGATACCTTCAAAATTTTCTCGCTGATAGATGTCCATATTTGCCCTTGTTGCAATTTGATTTATGTTGTTACCGATTCTTCTTAATTCTATAAGGAGTGGTTTGACATTCTCAGGAACAACTATGGGTACCAGTTTTGAAAGCTCTACTATGTAGTCAGTCAAACTCAAGTTAGCTTTCGTTGCCATATTAACTATATGGGCTTTTTCTTCTTCAGTAAGTCTTACTGTAAGAGTTATATTTCGTCTTCTGTTTACCTTCATAAATATCATTCTCCTAATTAATTTTTATAGTGGGTCCGGGCTACCGCCCGAGATTTCGCACGCCATCGGCGAGACGAAACGGGCGGCAGGATAGCCGGACGCTCTGCTTGCCCCCTCTTAAAAGAGGGGATTAAAATCCTCGCTCAGTCTCGACTGCTTCGTCAGAGACTTCGCTTACAGGGACGGTAGGGTCGGTTATTGGGATACCCAGATTTCCGTCACTAGCGGCACTTCGTCGAACATCACACCGCTTAATCGTTTCGTTGCAAGCAACTAAACTTTCTTGCTCTGTGTGTTCTCCTCCTCCCACAAAATCATCTGGATTTTGTGGGAACCCTGATAGAAAAATCAATCGTTTACCGTTGCTCCGTTTAGACTTATATCTAATCCCGAACTCTTCGAGTTCCGGGATGTTTTGATTGAGTCTTTTTGATAGAACTATGGGTGAGATTTCCTCTGTTGTGTATGCAGATAACCTCTCTGCAAGCTCCGCAGGTGTTCCTGAAAAACATTTTTCATCCTTCATAAATTTAACCACTGTTGCGGTAATATCTTCGAGGAGAATTTCAGGAGTTTCAACGCTGTC
>JAZTXF010000043.1:0-51726 GCA_045636305.1 Candidatus Gastranaerophilaceae bacterium
CTTTATAAAAAAGAAATGCCTTGGCTCTACGGAAAGCAAGTGAGTTGGCAAGAATAAATTTTACAGATTGGATATTACGGCTGCAGTAAACTCATCTGTTGTCGCCGTTCCGCCTAAATCACAAGTCAAAACCTTACCTTCTTTTAAAACAGTACGCAAAGCTTTGTCTATTTTTTCAGCGGCACAATTTTCTCCTATATACTTAAGCATTTCAATAGCAGAGAGCAAAAGTGCTGTCGGATTTGCTTTATTTTGTCCCTTAATATCAGGAGCTGAGCCATGAACGGGTTCAAAAACAGCACAATCAGTACCAATATTCGCCCCTTGAGCAACGCCAAGCCCGCCGATTAAACCTGCGCCCAAATCCGAAACAATGTCACCATACAAATTAGGCAACACCAAAACATCATATTTTTCAGGGTTTTGGACAAGTTGCATACATAAATTATCAACCAATATTTCTTTATACTCTATTTGCGGATATTTTTTTGCAACTTCTTGTCCGCAACGTAAAAATAAACCGTCGGTTAATTTACAAATATTCGCTTTTGTAACGGCAGTGAGAGTTTTTCTTCCATATTTTAGCGCATAATCAAAAGCATATTCAAAAATTCTTGTTGACGCTTTTTTTGTAATAATTTTAATAGATTCTGCTGTTTCATCGTCAATTTGACGCTCAATCCCCGCATATAAATCTTCTGTATTTTCTCTAAACATCACAATATCTACATTTTCAAAACGAGTTTTTATCCCGTCTAAATTTTTGCACGGACGGACATTCGCATATAAATCCAACTCTTTTCTTAATTGAACATTAACACTACGAAACCCTTTTCCAATCGGAGTTGTCACAGGAGCTTTAAGGGCAACTTTGTTCCTTTTAATTGACTCTATAACCCTTTGAGGCAAAGGGGAACCTTCTTTTTCAGCAACATCAGCACCTGCGGTTTGTATGTCCCAATTAATTTCAACTCCTGCTTTTTCGATAATTTTTACAACCGCATCTGAAATTTCAGGACCTATTCCGTCTCCCGGAATTAATGTAATATTGTGCATTTCTTTCTCCAAATTTAAACTAAATCAAAATCGCCATGCTTTTTAATATGTTCAATTAAACCGCCTTCATTTAAAAGCTTAATCATAACGTCAGGAAGAGGAGTAATTTTTATTTGAGTTTGTTTAGTCAAATTACGGACAAACCCTTCTTTAATATCAATTTCGAGCTCATCTCCCGCATCAATTCCATCTGTATCACATTCAATCAAAAGCAAACCTATGTTAATTGCATTACGATAAAAAATTCTTGCAAAACTTTTCGCTAAAACTGCACCAACACCTGCAATTTTTATAATTTGTGGAGCATGTTCACGAGAAGAGCCTAAACCAAAATTATTACCCGCCACAACAAAATCACCTTTGCTCATTTTAGAGGCAAATTCAGGGTCAGCATCTTCAAGCACATGTTTTGCAAACTCGGGCAAGTCTGAACGCAAATGGAACAAACGACCGGGGGCAATATGATCCGTTGAAATATTATCACCAAACTTAAACGCTTTACCTTTTTTCATTATAAAACCTCCCTTGGATCAGCAATATAACCTTTAATAGCCGTATAAGCCGCTACCGCAGGTGATGCTAAATAAATAAAACCTTTTGTATTTCCCATTCTGCCTTGGAAATTTCTGTTTTGAGTAGCCAAACAAACTTCTCCGTCACCCAAAATTCCGGCATGAACACCTACACAAGGTCCGCATCCTGAAGTAACGAGAGCCGCCCCCGCCTCAACAAAAATCTTAATCAAACCTTCATCAAGAGCCATAGAAAGAACATCTTTTGATGCAGGCGAAATTAACAAGCGAGTGTCTTTGTTGACTTTTTGCCCTTTAAGAATTTGAGCCGCAACTCTCAAATCCTCTATTCTGCCGTTTGTGCAAGTACCTATAAATACTTGATTAACTTTTACATCGGCAAGCTCATCAACTGTTTTTGTATTATCAACTGTATGAGGGCAAGAAACTGTTGGCTTTAGCTCTGATGCATTAATTTTAATAACTTTTTCATAATGAGCATCCGCATCAGGTTCAATTTTAACAAATTTATCTTCTCTGCCTCGCTCTTTCAAATAAGCCTTAGTTTTTTCATCCGTAACAAAAAGACCTGCTTTTGCACCGGCTTCAACAGCCATATTAGCAATGGTAAATCTATCCGCCATTGACATTTTTTCAATAGTGGAACCTGAAAATTCAAGTGCACAATAAGTTGCCCCGTCAGCACCAATTGTACCAATTAAATGCAAAATCAAGTCTTTTGCACAAACACCCTTAGAAAATTCTCCCTCTACTTCAATTTTAAACGTAGGAGGAACTTTAAGCCAAGTTTTACCCAGCGCCATAGCAACCGCAATATCAGTTGAGCCCATGCCTGTCGCAAAAGCACCTAACGCACCTGATGTACAAGTATGAGAATCTGCCCCGACAAGAATTTCTCCAGGGTTAACGTGTGTTTCTATCAATCTTTGGTGGCAAACACCTTCGCCAACATCAGACAAAACCGCACCATAATCACGAGAAAATTCTCTTAAGACCATATGAGAATTAGACAATTCTTTTCTTGGGCTTGGCGCAGCATGGTCAATAAAAAGAATAGTGCGCTCTGGATTCGCTAATTTTTCTTTCCCGATTTTTTTAAATTCTTGTACCGTTAACGGCCCTGTTCCGTCTTGAACCGCTGCAACATCAACTTTTGCTATAACTAACTCTCCTGCTTTAACTTCACGACCTGCGTGAGCAGAGATAATTTTTTCTGCTATTGTTTGTCCCATATTCTCTCCTTAAACAATTAAGTTTGGCATTGTGGCTTCACTCTTATCAACACGACGTTTCAACGCACCTGTAGGTATATAATAAGGTGTTACCGTCATAATTTTTGCCGCAATATCCGGATAATAATAAATAAATTTCAATTCACTTTGTGTAAGCGGTTTTTGAGTATGAACGTTTGCATATCGAGCCAATTCAAGAATGTTTCTAGCTTCATCTTCATCTTTAAACTCAAGCTCCATTTTCTCATAAACATCTCTAAACCCTTTAATACCGCCATATTCACCGGTTGTAATCATTCGCCCTGTTTCAACAATTTCAGGCTCGCCGCGTCCAAGCTCTTCATAATCATACAATTCATAATTACGACGATCTTTTAATGCGCCGTCAGCATGTATACCTGATTCATGAGCAAAAGCATTACTTCCTACTGCCGGTTGATTGATAGGAATTGGCAAATTAAACGCATACGCTGTATATTTTGCTAACTTCCATGCTTTTGAAAGATCTATTTGCGGATCAATTTGATATTTTCCTGCAAATCCGCTTGATTTCAAAATAGCCAACAAACAAGAAATTAAATCCGCATTTCCGGCTCTTTCTCCCATTCCGTTTACCGCTGTATTTATGTATGCATTAACCCCTGCATCAATTGCTGCTTTTGCACCTAAAACAGAATTTCCGACAGCCATGCCAAGGTCATTATGAAAATGCAACTCAATGTCCATTTGTGTTTCTTTTGCTATTTGCAAAATTCTTTGATAAGACGTTTGAGGATCATCATATCCCAAAGTATCACAATATCTAAAACGTTTCGCACCATGCGATTTTGCTTCTTTTGCAAACTCTATCAAATAATCAATATCGGTTCTTGATGCGTCTTCTGCATTAACTCCGATAATTTGAGCACCATACGTTCTCGCAGTTTCAACCGCTTCATTTGTAGAGTTAATAATGTCTTTTCTTGTTTTTTTGCCGGCATATTTGCCTTGTATCATTTGATCTGATGTGGAAACTGATAAATTAACATATTTTAAACGAGGAACATTTTGAAAAGATGTGACAACATCTGAAGCAATCCCTCTCATCCATCCTGAAAGTTTTGTTCTGTTAATTACACCTCTGTCAACTAACTCAAGGTTGGCATTAAGATAATTTATCTCATGCTTTGTTGTAGGAAAGCCAAACTCAGATTGAGTTACGCCCAAATCATCCAACATCAAATTTATAATAGTTTTTTGAAGCTTTGCCAGCCCCAATCTTGAGGTTTGAACCCCATCTCTGTTAGTTACATCTACAAAATAAATACGATTTTCGCTCATAATTTTCCCATCTTTAACTCTTGATAATTATTGTACTATAAGAACACAATATAATAAAGGGCTTCAAGCAATTTATGATAAAAAAAAGCTATGAATTAGGGGTTCATAGCTGTTCAGATTAGGGATATGTGTATCGTTCTCTAAGGAGTATAGTGTTATTATAGCCATTGCCCAAAAATATAAATCATACGAAGTTATGAATATATTTTTTTATACTCAGTTAAACGTATGATGTATTTAAAATAGCTCAAAGCTTTTATGAACAAGTCTTACATATTTTTAAAAAGACGCAATTTAATACCCGCAAGAATTGTAGCCAAATTGAAATTATATAAATTTTTCATTTCCGTTGCCATTCCCAAACCGCATTGTTCGCACAAACCCACCTTCGCCCCTTGGCATTTATCATATTTTTCACCATTTGGCATAACAAAATTCGTTATCCAACACAAATTGCCATTTTGAGATTTTTTCAATTCCTGTAAACCGTTTA
This sequence comes from Candidatus Gastranaerophilaceae bacterium, assembly GCA_045636305.1. GTDB lineage: Bacteria > Cyanobacteriota > Vampirovibrionia > Gastranaerophilales > Gastranaerophilaceae > RGIG2134. Next base: position 4,635 of record JAZTXF010000043.1, read on the forward strand.
GCGTATTCATTATTGAATATCCCTGCTTTTTAAACTTTATTGTTTTATCTAAAATTTGCGCTTTATCTTCTACACACAAAAACTCTGTTCCAAAATATGGCATATGAAAATTAAAAGAAATAGAATTTATACAAGGGTTCTTCGTAACAAATTCTATTGTTGCCTCAACAGAGTCTTGATTTAATTTATTAATAACCATATTAACAGACAAGTTCCTTTTGCCGGTATAATAATATTTTTCAATGTTTTCAACGGCTTTTTCAAACGAACCCTCGCCACGAACTGCATCATGATATTTACCAATTCCATCCAAGCTAACCCAAATTGAATCAGCATTAATCCAAGAAAAATCTTTTTGTGCATTTGTTGTAACTGTTGTTGAAAAGAAACCTATTTTTTTAGCTAACAAAATCAAATCATTTATATTTTTTTCTTTATCATGCCACAAAGTAGGCTCTCCTCCCTCAAAATCAACAAATCTTGAACCTAAATCATATGAATATTTCAATTCTTTTTCTACTTGTTCAAAAGATTTTTCTATTTTTTCACTATCTTTATCAATACAACAATGCTTACATCTTAAATTGCACTCATTATTGATAAAAAGCACAGTCTGCAAAGGTTTTTTCTTTCGCAAAAATCTTACTTGAAAATACCACCAAGCTAAATAAAAAAATTTTTTCATAAAACAACTCTCGCCATATATGCAAAACATAAAAAGAAACTAAAAAAGACCATGATATTGCGCGCCAAAAACCATCTAATCATAAACCAACCAATACCAAGAGCCTCAATTTTTTCCCAATTTTCCATATTGCCCATCCAAACACGAGGCGTGTGTTTTTTTTCAATTTCGGCAACCGTTTCATACATAAATTTTGCCAAAACCAAAACCAAAGGCAATGTCAAAAATACCAACAAAGAAAGCTTTGGCATATTATAACGCAAAACACCCACTCCAACTATCCAATATGGATAAAAAGCAAAAATTAAAAAAACAAAAAATCTTAAAAATTTATTAGGTAAAATTGTTGCCAATGTCTTTTTCCCCGCAGCAATATCAGCCTTCTTGTCCAAAATTGAATGAACATACAAAATATTAACAACCAAAGCCCCTACTGCCAAAGAAAGTAAAAACAACTGTAAACTAATCGTCCCCGTTGCACAATAAAAAACCCCGTTCATCAATAAAGGACCGAACATTAATCCGACAACCACCTCTCCTAACCCGTTATAACTTAATTTTAAAGGCGGGGCGGAATAAAAAAAGCCCAAAATCCCCGCGATAAAGGTTAAAAATAAAATTATTAAACCTCTTTGAAAAAACAAATATAAACCTAAAAAACCGGCAATAATAGCAAAAATTCCCGCAACAAAAAATAACTGTTTTAATGTAGCTTTGTTTTCGAGCAAATATTTGCACTTGCCTGAACGAACACCACCTTCAAGCTCTATTCTTTTCTCAACACTTCCTGATTTAAAATCAAAATAATCATCCAATAAATTTATACTCAAATGCGCAAACAAAACACCAATAATAGCAATTATTGCAAGCTTAATATCAAAATTTGAATATGTTGCTCCTACACAAAGGGCAACCAATGCCGCCCAAAAACTTTGTACTATTGCATGATATCTTGCATTTTCTATCCAAAATTTTACATTTTCAAACATTTAATTTATTAAATCTCCATGCTCATCTGTCCCACCAGTTGCAATTAAGCCATAATTTTTTGCAAGTCTTGCAACTTTTTTTTCTGAATGAAATTTTAAAATTCCACGATGTCTACGATATTTATAATAAACTTCTAACCCATCAAGCCCCATTTTTTTCAAGCGTTTTACAAGACATCTCAAACTCAAAACCCAACAACATGCCGGATGTGCCAAAACAGCAGCCCCTCCTGCATTATGAATTGCGTTAATAACCTTTTGTGGCGCTCTAAAAGAAAATAATCTTACAATATCTGCTTCTGTTCCGGCTTTTGTTTTCGCACAAAGAGCCTGTATTTCTTCATTTTTTACATCAATGCCATAACCTAAAATATGAATTAAACACCCCATATACCAACAATCAAATTCTATTGCGGAAATAACAAGCTCATCGTTCAACACCTCATTTACCAAATAAGCATTAACTGTATTGTGATCAGAAATAGCAATTTTTTTCATTTTTAATTGCTTTGCTTGTCTTAAAATTTCTTCCGGTGTTGCTTTTCCGTCGGAAAACGTTGTATGAATGTGTAAATTTACATCTTTTTTATAATCATTTTCGTCAAAATTCGACAAGATTTGTTTTATATTCATCATAATTGTTTTTAAAAATCCTAATTTTATTATATGATTATATTATAAATGAGGAAACAAAAATGGCAAAGAAAAAAGAACTATCTATAGCAGGAGCTTTTAGAATTTTTTTAGAAGGTGTAAAATTATATTTTATGAATATCATAAAATTTGTAAAATATATGACTTTTCCCGTATTAGGACAAATTTTAGGTGTTGGCTTAATTTTTACAACCGTTCATTTATTTGTAAACAACATAGACAAAATAATATCTATAAATCCTGCACTGGATAATATTTCTGTAATAATGCTTGTATTATTATTATGTATAATTCCTTCTTTCATGTTATTTTTTGCCTCTTTTTGGAAATATTTGGTTGCAATGGGTGCACTAAATTCCATGGCTGTAAATCTAATTTCAGGCGCAAAACTTGAAGATTTATCTATTCATAATGATACTGTTAACCGCAGAATGCCTACATTTTTGGGATTATTATTTGTATTATCAATTATCTCAATTCTAGGGATTATACCGCTTTTATGGGCAATTTTTCTTATAATTATGATTTATTTATGTTTGGTTTTTCAAATTTTTGCACTTGAAGAAAACCTTGGAACCTTTGAAATTTTGAAAAAAAGTATTCAAACTATAAAAGGAAACTTTTTTAAAACTACATTACTTTTGTTTTTATTATGGTTTTTTACATATCAATTTTTACCGAATATAATTTCTTTTGGCTTAGAAAGAATTGACGCGTACAGTTTTCTTTCAATTCCTGTTGAAGCCTTCTGTAAAAATTTACCGCTAAACGAAACACAAGAAACAATTAACACAATTTTATCCGCAATAAATAGTAATGCTAATTTTAGCCTTGAAGCCGGTGTTTTAGCAAAATCAATAGTTATTAGTATAATTGGCGCAATAATAATCGGTTACACGCTTCCTTTAAGAAGTATTTGTTGCACATTGCTATACAAAGAATTAGAAACCAAAAAACTTAAAGAAAAGAAAATAAAAGAATTATAATATGTTTAAATGCAGAAGTTGTAAATCTATAGACAAATACGAACTTATCTTCAATCCTGATTACGAAGGTAAACGAGAATTTAGCCAAGAAATAGACAAAAATGGCGAATTAATTTTTCACGTAGACGGCTATACATTTAAACCCGACCTTGCATTCATGAACAGCCATGCTGTTTGTCGATATTGTGGAAATATCTATGTTTGGGACTACGAATAATTATTTAAATTTAGGATTCATTCCTAAAGCACAAACATTGCAAAGAACTTCATATTTTCTGCCAAGATGCTTTAATTGAGCTTGGCTATGTTCATAAGCTTTTTTATAATCAAAAGAGTCTTTTCCTTGACGAGAGCTTTTTATATTTTGAAAACTCGGTTTTTTATCACAACAGCCTTGAAAACGTAATGGTTGAGAATTGCTCATTTTAAACGTATTAAGACTAATATGCATAATTTACTGACCCTTTCCAAAAATATCCGCCGTAGAGAAATTCTATCACGTAAAAATTTTTATTTCAAGTAATTTACAAACTAATACATGTTATTAATTTTTATAGTAAACTACATGACTATGGACATGCTCGAAGTACAAAAAATCTGGACAACTGTTGTCGAAGAAATAAAAAACGAAATACCGATATCCAGTTATGAGCCTTGGGTTTTACCTTTGCTTCCTCATTCATATGAGAATAATGTTTTTTCAGTACTAACTGGGCAATCTTTTGCTTTGCAAATTTTAAAAAAATATTATCCGACAATTGAAAAGACTTTGGAAAAAGAACTTAAAAACAAAGTCGAATTTCAGATAATTTATGATGAAAAACTTGCACAAAAACAAAATAAAAAATTGCAAAAATTAATCGCAAAAGAAGAAACTCTTGAAAAAAAAGTCAAAAAACAAGATGACACAAAATATGACAATTTAAAAAAAATGCAAAGCACGCCTAAACTCAATCTAAAATACAAATTTGAAAATTTTGTAGTCGGAGATAACACAAAATTTGCATACGCAGCGAGCATGGCTGTTGCAAAAACTCCGGGAGAAAAATATAATCCTCTTTTCATTTATGGTGGTGCAGGATTAGGAAAAACACACTTAATGCAAGCTATCGGACATTATATTTTATATAATCATCCTGAATTAAAAGTTAAATTCATTAAAACGGAAGAATTTGTTAACGACTTAATTTCATCAATTCACAAAGGCATGGACAAAAATGCAGGCATGTCCGCTTTTCGTCAAAAATATCGTAATGTTGATGTTTTATTAATAGACGACATTCAATTTATAGAAGGAAAAGAACGTACTGTCACAGAGATTTTTAACACGTTTGAAGCATTACACAACACAGGAAAACAAATAGTAATAACCTCTGACAGAGAACCAAAATATATTCAAAATCTACCTGATAGACTCAGAAGCCGTTTTGAATGGGGATTAATGGTGGATGTACAACCACCTGATTTGGAAACAAGAATGGCAATTATATGTAATCTTGCAAAAAATGACGGAATTTCTTTGCCGCTTGAAGTAACAGAATTTCTTGCTCAAACATATTCTAAAAACGTAAGAGAATTAGAAGGCGCATACAACAGAGTTACGGCTTACGTCGGTGTTTGCAATATAGAATTAAATGTAGATAGTGTTAAACAAATTCTAAATATTTCTGATGTTCAAAAACAAATAACCTTAGACGACATTGTAAATACAGTCGCAGATTATTATAAACTTTCTGCCAAAGACATAAAAGGACAAACTCGCTCACAAAAACTTGCAAATGCCCGCCAAATAGCCGTTTATATTTGTCGTGAAATTACTGACTTTAGCCTTAATGAGTTAGGCGCTTTCTTTGACAGAAAACATCCGACAATTATCTACTCTCATGAAAAAATCAAAGAAGATATACAAACAAATTCCATGCTCAAAAATTGTGTAAATGAAATTATTAATAAAATTAAGGATTAAAATTTTTCTGCATAAATATTAATTTGCACTATCCTCAACATTCTTATTCAGGTTTGCAACAAACACCCTAAAACTTTATATGTTCAATTTCTTTTAAGGTCTTTACAACATAATTTGATGTTTTTCTTAATTCATTTATATTAATCTGTCCGGTTGAAACTAAAATAGTTGCTTTTAAGCCTGCATTTGTTGCCGCAATATAATCCATTGGGGCGTCACCAATCATAATGGTTGTTTGAGGGTTTGCCTTTATTTTTTTCAAAGCAAGCTTGATTCCTTCTCCGCTTTCTTTTGGTTGTGTCGTGGATTCACGCCCAATAACCACATCAAAATATTTATCCCATCCAAAGTGTTTTAATGTTAATTCAGTTGTATACAAAGAATCAGAAGTTACAACACCAAGCTTAATTCCTTTTTTTCTAAGTTTTTTTATAAATTCAATTGCGGAGTTTATTGGTTTTGTGTATTTATAGCATTCTTTATTAAATTTTTCCGTTACTTTATTAAAAATTTCTTCTATTTCTTTTTGCTCGACAAAAAGATTTAATTCTTCGAGGTTTTTTGTAAAAATTTCGATAATCTTTTGTCTGGAATAAAGAGCCGTAATTCCGTCAGATAGCATTTTTTGGGTTAAACAGTTGTACCCCAAAAACAAACACAATTTTTCAAAACGCTCTTCTGTTAATTTGTATTTTTTTATAACTTCTTTAACTCTAAGCTCAGTAACTTTTCCCCAAAAATAATCCAAATCAACAAAAGTTCCGTCCTTATCGAAAAGTACGGTTTCTATATTTTCAATTTGCCAATTTTGAGATTGAAGATTAATCACCCATATTCTCCAAATTACTATTTATGAGCGCTTTTGCGGATTCAACTGCTTTTGATATTAAGACTTTATTTTCATAGAAATTATCTTTATCTAAAAACTCTTTTACAATTTTTCTTGCATAAGAACCAACAGCAATGCAGTTATGTTTAACCCCACATATTTTTGCAAGCTTTGATGTTGAAGAATTTGTTCCGCCTGACATCATAATATAAGCCGGAAGCTTTGCATTTTGAAACATTTGAGCAGTGGCTACAGCTTGTAAAGTTGTTCCATATTCATCATTATTTCCACTCATTGCAACCCCATCGGCTTGAATAATTGTTGTATAAGGTTTACGAGTAGAAATTAAGCGTTTTACTCTCTCTTTTAGTTTCAAATCCCCTAATAGTGAACGATCTATGGAAATACATAACATACCGTCAAACATTGAGTTAATTTGTGTCCATTTTTCATCGACATCATTTTCATCATCAGAAATTGCGTGAAATTCAATACAGTCAATTCCTTTTTTAATCAAGGGGGGCAAAATTTCTTTATAATCTTGAACTTGAGAAACCATATTAATGGCTTTTTGCGGGCATTCTTTTGCACACAAGGAACAGCCCAAACAACGCTCATTAATAATTTCAATATTATTATTTATTGCTTGGTGCGGACAAATATTCTGACATAATCCGCATTTTATACATTTGTTTTCGTCAATAACCGCTTTTGTAATATGAGGGTCACCTGCAATCCCAACACTTACACAAATATAGCGGTCCTTAGTTATTCCTGATTTTTCGATTCCTCGTTTTGCTGCGTCAACAATCTCCGGTTTTGCACAAACATCAAAAAACATGCAACCCGCTTTTGAATATAAAAAAACCAACTTTTCAACTTCGTTTGCATCCTCATTTCCCGCTCCGCAAACAAGCTTAAAACATTGTTTCTTTTCCAAAAAATCTTTCAACATAATTACCTCTTTTTCAAAATAATTATATTGCAAAATAATTTAAAAACTATATGGACACAACATTTTTCAAAATTTCATGATATTTATTGCTCAAAACATCAGCAAAAACTTCAGGGTCAATTTGAGTGATAACAACCGCCAACAATTCTTTTGGTAAATTGTCGACAACTTTGATTAGCATATCATCTTCTAATTTAGACATCCCTTTAATTACTTCGGGTTTGTCTAAAAGCTCAAGAGGTTTTGTGAGGGTTTTTACGCTAAATTCTTCCCACAATTTTGGGTCTTCTTGAGTCATATTTAAAATTAAACCTTGCTTAAATTTAGGTTTTAAGGATTGTACCGCATCCAAGAACTGGTCCGGATTAAGCGCACCTAAAGTCATCAATAATTCTTTTCTTCCCGTATCTTCTTGAGGTTGACCCGTTACAGCCTCAACCATTTGTGCCAAAACCTGTTGATGCATACCTTGGAGCTGTTCAAAAACTTTTTTCTTATCAACTTTTTCTGACTCAAACCATTTATTCAATTCACTTTCCGGCACAAGCTGAATAAATTCCTCTTGAGAATAACATTCAAAAAGAATTTTTGTTATTTCTTTTTTGGGCATTTCTCGAATAGCTTTTAATAATGCATCTTGAGTAAAAAACTGCAAACCTGCAACCAAATCTTTTGATTCTAAAAACTGCAATAAATAGCTCAAATCGTCTTGGTTCATTTCTTTAAGAATTTTCCAACGGTTTTGGGCATTACCAAGTCTAAAAAGGCGCAAAAGAGCGTCAGGATCTTTTAAAACAGTAACTAAATAATCTTGCGCTTGTTGGTTACCAAGAGCAGCTTCCGCCTCCATAATTTCACGCAGGCTTTTTGACTCATATGCTTTGAGCCTTTGAGCACTGATGTTGAAATACCTCGCGAGGTAGTTTAAATCTAACTGAATTGCAATCATTACATGTCCGTTTTTTAAACTGCTCTATATATTATTAAACGGTTTTTTTTATAACAAATTAAATAAAAACCCAAAATTGCAACAAAAATTTACAATAAATTGAGGAAAAAGGGACAAAAATTAATTTTCTATTCCAATTATTAATTTTTTGTTTATTTTTTAAAAGTTTTTTGAAAACAATGTTATAAACAAAATATAGAAAAGTGAAAAATTATATTTGCTTAAAGGAGAGATAAAAAATGGCAAAAACAATTGGTATTGACTTAGGGACTACAAACTCAGTAGTTGCAGTCATGGAAGGCGGTAAACCTACCGTTATTGCTAACGCAGAAGGCTCAAGAACAACTCCTTCTATCGTTGGTTTTTCAAAAACAAATGAAAGACTTGTAGGACAACTTGCAAAACGTCAAGCAATTTTAAACCCTGATAGAACTATTATTTCAATTAAACGTCACATGGGTGATGATTACAAAACAAACATTGACGGAAAAGATTACACACCTCAAGAAATTTCAGCCATGATTTTGAGAAAACTTGCTGATGATGCATCCGCATACTTGGGTGAAAAAGTTACATCAGCTGTAATCACTGTTCCTGCTTATTTTAATGATGCTCAAAGACAAGCAACTAAAGATGCCGGAAGAATTGCCGGACTTGATGTTTTACGTATCGTAAACGAACCGACCGCAGCAGCTTTGGCTTATGGTCTTGAAAAAGATAAACCTGAAAAGGTTCTTGTATTTGACCTTGGTGGTGGTACTTTTGACGTTTCTGTTCTTGAAATCGGTGACGGAGTTCACGAAGTTCTTTCAACATCAGGGGATACACACCTTGGTGGGGATGATTTTGACCAAAAAATTATCGATTGGCTTGCTGATGAGTTCAAAAAACAAGAAGCTATCGACCTTAGAAAAGACAAACAAGCTATGCAACGTTTAAAAGAAGCTGCAGAAAAAGCAAAATGTGAATTGTCATCTGTTATTGAAACAAATATTAACCTTCCATTCATTACAGCTGATGCTAACGGTCCAAAACACCTTGATATTCAATTAACAAGAGCTAAATTCGAAGAATTATCATATGATTTGCTTGAAAGATGTAAAAAACCTGTTGCTGATGCATTAAAAGAAGCAGGTCTTTCTAAAGGCGATGTAGATGAAGTTGTATTAGTAGGTGGTTCAACTCGTATTCCTGCCGTTCAAGCACTTGTTAAAGAATACACAGGAAAAGATCCTAACCAATCAGTTAACCCTGATGAAGTTGTAGCTGTTGGTGCTGCAGTTCAAGCAGGTGTATTAGCAGGTGAGGTTAAAGACGTTGTTCTTCTTGACGTAACACCTTTGACCTTGGGTATTGAAACACTTGGCGGAGTTTTAACACCTCTTGTCCCTAGAAATACAACTATTCCTGTTTCTAAATCTCAAGTGTTCTCAACTGCTGAAAATAACCAAACTGCTGTTGATATCCACGTTTTACAAGGTGAACGTCCAATGGCAAAAGATAACAAATCTTTGGGTATGTTCAGACTTGATGGGTTGCCTCCAGCAATGAGAGGTATGCCTCAAATCGAAGTTACTTTTGATATTGACGCTAACGGTATTGTTAACGTTTCAGCAAAAGACAAAGCAACTAATAAAGAACAAAAAATCACTATTACAAACTCTTCTAACTTAAACGAAGAAGATATTGATAAAATGGTTAAAGAAGCTGAAGCTAATGCAGAAGAAGATAAAAAGAAAAAAGAAGAAGCAGAAATCAGAAACAATGCTAATTCTCTAATTTCTTCCGCTGAAAGAATTGTAAAAGATTTTGAAGGTAAAATTTCAGATGCTGATAAAACAAGTCTTGATGAATTAAAAACTAATCTTCAAAAAGCACTTGATGAAAATAAACCGGTTGAAGAAATTAAAAAACATTCAGAAGATTTACAACAAAAAATGTTCAGCATTTCTCAACAAGCTTATGAACAAGTACAAAAAGAAGAAGCACAAAGCGCAACTTCTGAAGGTTCTGAAGCTCAACAAGAAACATCTTCAAATAATGATAATGATGTAATTGATGCTGAATATACAAAAGAATAAAAGTTAGTAAAACCAAATTAAAATACCGTAACCGTTATTGGTTGCGGTATTTTTTTATGATTTTTTTTGTAAAATTAAATGTTTTTCTTTTTAAAAGAGCAATCGTATTAACAATGGTGTATAAAATAATTTCGTGTCGCCATTGAGTCTTACAAACAATTGCCCAGTAATATTTTCTGTAAGGATTAAACGCAGTCATATCCCACGGTTTATCCCAAACATAATGAATAATTGCTATATCATCAACATTTTTGACTTGCCCTTCGCTATGAAAATTCCATCTGTTATCTAAAAATAAAATTTCATCATCTTTAAGTGAATAATTTATTATGCATTGTTCATTATATTTTGCTATAGCTGTAGGGTTTTTTACAAAAGATTTAAATCTTTCAAGAAGATTATTTTCTCGCCATTTTTTAATATTTAATAACATTATTCCTGCATTAAAATAACGAGCTTTATGAACGGTTATTTCTGATTGTTCTAAAACCATTTTTTCATTAATATCAGGCATTGCTGCAAGAAAATAATTAGAAATATCAGTTTTCCATAATTCTTTCAAAGATTTTCTGACAATTACATCACTATCTAAATATAAAATTTTATTGATATCAGGAAGCAAATTTGCCAATAACATTTTATAATAAGTTGGGTTTGGCAAAGACTTTTCTTGAATTTTAATTTCGGTGACATCAAGTTTTTCAAACTCTATTAAATTAATTGAGAATTTATTATCAGAAAGCTTTTTCAGCCTTTTAGAAGCTTTTTCAGATAAATTTTCTGCTAAAATATAAATATTTACATTGTCAAATTCTTTTTGAGTTTCTTTAATGGAAGTTATTGCAATTGTGCAATATTTTGCATAATTTTCGTCAGTTGAAAAAACAATATTTATATCGTTGGAATAAAGCTTTTGCATTGATATTTTATAACATAATTTCATGGTATAATCAAATTAAATTTTAATGTAAACATAGAGAGGAAATAATATGGAAAATATAGCAAAGAACGTTTTCTACTGTGGGGAAAAACATCCTCAAAGAGCAATTTTTGACCAACTTATTCCGCTTCCGCAAGGAACAACCTATAATTCTTATTTTATAATCGGTAGTGAAAAAACTGCATTAATCGATACAATATATCCTCCACTAATTGAAGATTTAATTAATACGCTTGAACGAAGCAATATTAAAACTATTGATTACATAATTGCAAATCATGGTGAACAAGATCATAGCGGAGCTTTAAATGTATTATTGGAAAAATTTCCGACAGTAAAAATTGTTACAAACCCAAAATGTAAAGAACTTTTGATGGCAGAACATCATATTGCAGATGAAAAGTTTATAACAATCGCAGATAAAGAAACCCTTTCACTGGGAGATAAAACACTTGAATTTCATCTCACGCCTTGGGTTCATTGGCCTGATACAATGTTTACATACATAAAAGAGGATAAAATTCTCTTTACTTGTGACTTTTTGGGCGCACATCACACAGAAGGAAGTTTGTATGCAGACAATTCAAAAGAATTGGAAATTTCAGCTAAAAGATATTATGCAGAAATTATGATGCCGTATCGTACTTTCTGCCAAAAATATGTAGCCTTGGTAGACGAGCTTAACCCTCAAATAATCTGCCCAAGCCACGGTCCAATTTATAAAGAACCTAAATTTATCTTGGATTTGTATAAAAAATGGACGTCAAATGAGGTGGAAAAGAAAGTTGTTATTCCTTATGTTTCAATGTATAACAGCTCATACGAAATGGCAAAAAGACTTGCTGATAAAATTAAAAAGGCAGGGATAGACGTTGTTTTAGCTGATTTGGTAGAAACAGATGAAGGTGAAATTGCAATGGAGCTTGTTGACGCGGGTGCGGTTGTGCTTGCATGCTCAATGGTTCTTGCCGGTCCTCATCCAAAAGCTGTTTATGTAGCATATTTAATGAATTTGATTAAACCAAAAATGAAATATTTTTCAATTCTAGGTTCTTATGGTTGGGGCGGTCGTTTAACCGAAACAATAGACTCATTAATTCCGATGGTTAAAGCAGAAAAACTTGAATATATCGTTATAAAAGGTAAACCGACAGAAGACGATTTAAAACGAGTTGATGCCTTAGCTGATGAGTTAATAGAAAAAATGAATAATTTATAATCTTTATGGGTTTTTCGGTTATTTTACTTCCTCTGGATGACGATAAATAGCGGGGTTCAAAGGGCTGCCTTCGCAGCGTTTCAACCAGCTAACGCAAAGAAGAAATAGCTCTTGTTAGCGTATAAGACAATAAAAATCTACAAACTAAACACAAAAACTTTATTTTGAACCATTTTCATGTTAAATTGTTTTTACAGGAATGGGATATTTACAATGGCTTTAGAAACCAATTTTATTAAAGAAACTCTTGAACAAAGAGAAATAGATAATCTTAGCCCGTATGCGGCAAAAAGCAGATTTTCCAAAGGCAGAAAAAAAGAGGAATTTCCTTGTTCTATCAGAACTGAATTTCAACGTGATAGAGATAGAATTCTTCATTCTAAAGCCTTTCGTCGTCTAAAACATAAAACACAAGTTTTCTTTTCGCCAAATGATGACCATTACAGAACAAGACTAACCCATACTCTTGAAGTTTCTCAGGTGTCAAGAACCATTGCAAAAGCGTTAAATCTTAATGAGGATTTAGTTGAAGCTATAGCTCTCGGGCATGACCTTGGACATACTCCGTTTGGGCACAGCGGTGAATCTGTTCTTGACAAAATTATGACAAACGGGTTTGCCCATAACGAAAATAGTGTCAGAATGGTAACTGTTATTGAAGATTTGAATTTAACAGAAGAAACCATAAACGGTATTCTTTGTCATTCGTATGCTTGCCAACCTGCTTTTACACTGGAAGGACAAATTGTTCAGATTGCTGATAAAATTGCATATATAAATCATGATATTGATGATGCTCTTCGTGCGGGGATTATTCGTATAGAAGATATGCCAAAAGATTGCATTGAATATTTTTCTCCAATAAGACATAAAAGATTTTCAAAAATGGTCTGCAATCTTGTTGAGAACAGTTTTGAAAAAGATAAAATTATTATGGGCGAAGAATGTCTTGAATATATGACAAAATTAAGAACTTGGATGTTTGATAATGTATATTTAAACAGCGTTGCAAAAGCAGAAGAAGACAAGGCTCAAACTATGATTGCTTCTCTTTTTGAGCACTATATGAAAATTTTGAAAATATATTCTAAAAATTATGATGAATTAAAAGCACAACAAACGGTTTGTGATTATATTTCAGGCATGACAGACAGATATATAGTCAAAAAATATATGAGAAATTTTGTGCCTAAGTCTATGGCAGCAGTTGATAACGATGATTTCTTATTTAGATTTGCAAAATTAAATGGATTGGACAATGTCAACGATTAATAATAACGACATAATTCAGCAAATAAAAGATAAATTGGATATTATTGATATAGTATCCAGAACTGTGATTTTAAAGAAAAAAGGTCAAAATTACTGGGGATTATGTCCCTTTCATAAAGAAAAAACACCTTCTTTTAGTGTAAATAGAGCTAAGGGGATTTATAAATGTTTTAGTTGCGGAGAAGGTGGAGATGTTTTTAGCTTTTTGATGAAAACTCAGAACAAATCATTTATGGAAGTTATTAGGGATGAAGCCCAAGCTTTAGGAATAGAACTTCCTGCGCAGTTTGGCGGCTCTCCTGAGAAGAAAGAAGCAAAAGCACAAATGCTTGCGGCTCTCAAAGATGCGGCAGAGTTTTATTGCAACAATTTGACAACATCACCAAGTGCGCAAAAAGCAATGGAATATGTGAAAGGACGAGGGCTTAGTGATTCTGTCATTGAAGAATATAAACTTGGATATGCCCCAAACAGTTATGATGCATTGTATAAAAGATTTGAAAGCAAATATCCGAATAAAATTCTTGAAGAGGCCGGACTCATTATAAAAAAAGAGCGAGAAGTCGGTTATATCGACCGATTTAGACAAAGAATAACCATCCCGATTTTTGATGAAAACGGTAATGTTGTTGGTTTTGGCGCAAGGTCGCTTGAAGCGGAGCAAAACCCAAAGTATCTGAATTCTCCGGATAGTCCTGTTTATAATAAAAGTAAAATTCTCTACGGATTGTACCATGCCAAAGACACCATTAAAGAAGAAGACGCTGTAATTGTTATGGAAGGATATTTTGATGTTATATCGGCACAAGCTAACGGTATAAAAAATTGTGTCGCATCTTGCGGAACATCATTAACACAAGGACATATAGGACTAATTTCAAGATACAGCAAATCAAGAAAAATATTTTTAGCATTTGACACCGACTCTGCCGGAATAAAAGCAACACAAAGAGGTGCAGAAGTTATTAAAGAAGCGTTTACAGGGCTGGGAGAAATAAAACAGTTTGATGAAATTCAATCGTCTTTAAATGATGAAAAATACGCCTGCGAAATTCGTGTAATATCGCCTCCGGAAGGAAAAGACCCTGACGAATTTATTAGAGCAAACGGGGCTGATGCTTATAAAAAATATTTAGAAAAAGCAAAATTGTTGCTTGATTTTGAAATTGACTTAGCTCTTAAAACTTATTCAAAAGATACTCCTGTAACTGAAAAATTGAAAATTGTTAAAGAAATTATTCCGCTTTTGAACAATATCCAAAATACAATTTCTAAAAATGAGTATGTAAAAATTGTAGCGGAAAGGTTAAATTTAACAGAAGCTGATTTGCTTAAAGAGCTAAGTGCCGCAAAGGCTTCAGCAATTATTCCATATTCTAAAAAAGAAGTAATTGTTAAGAAACGTATCAGTTTTTTGGAAAAAGCGGAAAAAAATTTATTGTGCATGTATTTAATAAGCAGAAGTCAACTACTTCCCTCTCAAATATCCAGTATTCTACAAAATGAGAAACTTGATGACGAAACGTTAAATTATATTAAAAATACGATTGACAAACTCGTCAATGAGGTAAATAATGTAGAAGAATTAATTGATACTCTCTATAATACATTTGCGGAAAATAATGATATTAAAAATATAATTACAGATTTAATAGAACTGGCAAAACCGTATGAAGGGCTTTCTCACTCGGATTTGCGACTTGCAATTGAAGAAAATCTGGCAAATATAAAAAAATCAAGACAACGTAACGAACAAGAGAAAATCAGACAATCCTACAAACAAGTAGATGATGACGATATACAAGCCGTACAAATTCAAATTGAATTAAAAGAAAGATTAAAAAATAGGTTAAGAACTGGAGATAATTAATGAGCAGAAAAAGAATGTCAGAAGATTCAGTGGTTAGTGTAATTGACGAAACTCAAGAAGATATGCTTGAAGTTGATGCTTACAATTCGGATGACCACGAAATTACAACTGATAACATAGATGCAATTATCAGCACAAGAAAGGTTAGCAATCCAATTATTGATGATATGTTTTCATCTCCGTCAGATTCTGTTGAAGAAGATGATGATGAACAATCAGATTTAATAATGCCAAAAGGGTTAGCGCTCGATGACCCCGTCAGAATGTATTTAAGAGAAATTGGGCGTATTAAACTATTAACAGCTGAGGAAGAAATTAATCTTGCTCGTAAAATTATTGAAGGTGGCGCTGCAGGTGCAATTGCCAAAAGAAAACTTGTCCAAGCAAACTTGCGTTTGGTTGTTAGTATTGCTAAAAAATATGTCGGACGCGGCATGTTGTTCTTAGACTTAATTCAAGAAGGAAACCTTGGCTTAATTCGCGCGGCTGAAAAATTTGACCACGAAAGAGGTTACAAGTTCTCAACTTATGCAACTTGGTGGATTAGACAAGCAATTACTCGTGCAATTGCTGACCAAGCAAGAACTATTAGAATTCCGGTTCACATGGTTGAAACAATTAACAAATTGAAAAAAGTTACAAGAAAACTCGCTCAAGAGCTTTCAAGAAAACCAACCGAAGAAGAGTTGGCAGCAGAAATGAATATTTCTATCGGTAAACTTCGTGAAATTATCAAAGTTGCGCAAGAGCCTCTTTCTTTGGAAACACCTATCGGTAAAGAAGAAGATTCAAGACTTGGTGATTTTATTGAAGACAAGGATGCTGATGCACCTGTAAAAACAGTAGCTCATGAGCTTTTGAGAGAAGATTTGGCAGAAGTATTATCTGGTCTTTCTCCTCGTGAAAGAGATGTTTTAAGACTTCGTTTCGGTATGGACGATGGACGTCAAAGAACATTAGAAGAAGTCGGACAATTGTTTGGTGTCACCCGTGAACGTATCAGACAGATTGAAGCAAAAGCGTTAAGAAAACTAAGACATCCAAACAGAAGTAAACGATTAAAAGAATATATTGAACAATAACAAAAATTTAAAGCCCTAAGTTACAAGCTTAGGGCTTTTTAATACTCTTTATTGCCGTTTGATTTCTCATGAAAAAACAACAAAAAGAAATTTTTAAAAAACCTCTTTAATCGATCAGGGCTGCCTTCTCCAAACCCCGCTATTTTCCTTCATCCAGAGGAAGTGAAAAGACCGAAGACCCTCCTGCTCAGCAGGTCGGGGCATCCGCCCCTTTTTAACCAACCAACGCAAAAAACTAAAATTCATTTGGCTAGGATTTAGGGTTGATATATAAAAAGAACATAGATTATTTGCTCAAAAAAATTTCCTGAGATAACTAACCCTTGCCCAAAAGACCATTTTTTGGCAAAATACTCTTATGAATTATATTTGGTTTTTATTAATTGTTATATCCATAATTTTTGGAGCCAGAAACGGTAGACTCTCTGACGTAATTAACGCCATCCTTAGCGGCGCAGAAAAAACCGTTGAAATAACTCTTTACTTAATCGGCATAATGGCTTTTTGGCTCGGAATTATGAAAATTGCAGAAAAATCCGGTTGCATAGACTTTGTAGCGAAATTATTCAACCCGATTGCAAAAAAATTATTTCCTGAAATAAAGAATGATAAAACAGCAATCGGTAATATTGCAATGAATTTTTCAGCAAATGCTTTTGGCTTGTCGAATGCCGCAACCCCAATGGGAATAAAAGCAATCGAACAAATGCAAAAACATAATATTGAGCCAAAAAGCGCATCAAATCCTATGTGCATGTTGTTAGCAATGAACACCGCCGGATTTCAACTTGTACCGGCGACCGTAATTGCAATCTTGGCAGCAAACGGCGATAAAAATCCGACATCAATTGTTTTACCAACTTTGATTGTAACAACAATTGCTTTTACTTTTGCTATTTTTATTGCAAAAGTTTTTGAAAAAATTTGGGCACCGCAAGAGGTGAAAAAAGATGATTAAAACAATATTTGACATAATATCATTATGGATTATTCCCGCAATTGTTTTGATTGTTCTTTTTGTCGGAATTATAAAAAAATTACCGATTTATGAGCTTTTTGTTGATGGGGCAAAAGACGGAGCAAAAGTCGGAATAAATATTTTCCCTTATTTATTAGCAATAATGGTTGCTATTTCTATGTTTAGAGCATCAGGAATGATTGACTTTTTGAGCAATAATTTAACTGCATTTTTTGATACAATTCATACTCCAGTTGATGTTTTACCGATAATGATTGTTCGTTCACTTTCAGGAAGCGCCGTTTTGGGGGTTTTAAGTGATATTACATCAACACACGATATAAATTCCTATACAACCAGATTAGCAGCAATTATGACAGGAAGCTCAGAAACAACTTTGTATGTTTTAGCGGTTTATTTTGGTTCTGTTGGAATAAAAAAATATCGTTATGCTCTTTTAAGTGGCTTATTAGCAGATTTTGTCGGAATTGTTGCTGCAATTTGTGTAACATATTTGTTTTTTGGATAAAAACAGTAGGTCTGCACAACAAAGACTGCAGAGTGTAATTTATTGCATCTTAAATTAGCTGCCCGTCATTCAGGGGGCAAACGCTAATTGGGGCAGAGTTCAATAGTCATGACCGACCGAAGAAGCTCTTTTGGAACGTTCCTTTTTATCCAAATTATTTGTTTTATTTTCTCTTAAAAATTTTTGTTATATTATATTATAGTAAACCCAAAGCCAAACAGGATATAACAATGAAAAATGATAAAATAAGAAATATTGCCATTATTGCACACGTTGACCACGGTAAAACCACAATGGTTGATTGTATGCTTAAACAAAGTGGTGCTTTTAGAGAAAATCAAATTGTTCAAGAGCGTGTTTTAGATAACAACGACCTTGAAAAAGAACGTGGAATTACAATTCTATCAAAAAATATTGCAATAAAATACAAAGACTATAAAATTAATGTAGTAGACACCCCAGGTCACGCTGATTTTGGCGGAGAAGTTGAACGGGTTTTAGGAATGGTTGATGGTGCTCTATTGATTGTAGACGCGGCAGAGGGTCCAATGCCACAAACAAGATTTGTTTTATCAAAAGCCCTTGAACTTGGTATTCGCGTTATGGTCGTTGTCAACAAAATTGACAAACCTGCAGCAGAACCCCATCAAGCATTAGATAAAGTTTTTGATTTATTTACAGAATTGACAGAAGACGAATATCTTTTAGACTTCCCTTACATTTTTGCAAGCAGTTTACAAGGCTTTGCTAAAAAAGAGTTAGAAGATGAGTCACAAGACATAACTCCTCTTTTGGATGCAATTATAGAACATATCAAACCGCCTGTTGGTGACGAAGCTCAACCTTTGCAATTCCAAGCTACAACATTAGACTATAATGATTATGTAGGCAGAATTGTAACAGGACGTGTTGTAAACGGAAAAATCAAAGCACAAGAACAAGTTGCTTGGATAAAAGCAGATGGCTCTATTGAAAGAGGAAAAATAGCAAAACTATACGGATTTGAAGACCTTGGCAGAGTAGAAATTGAAGAAGCCTCAGCAGGCGATATTGTTGCAATCGCTGGTTTTCCTGAAATTCAAATAGGTGAAACTATTTCATCTCTTGCTGAACCAAAAGCTCTACCACTAATCCAAGTTGACGAACCAACCTTGCAAATGAATTTTTCTGTAAACAACAGTCCATTTGCAGGCACAGAAGGCAAATTTGTAACCAGCCGTCAAATAAGAAAAAGACTTTACCACGAATTAGAAAAAAATGTAAGTTTAAGGGTTGAAGACACTGACAGTACAGATGTTTTTCGTGTAAGCGGTCGTGGAGAATTACATTTAAGTATTCTTATTGAAACAATGAGAAGAGAAGGGTTTGAGTTCCAAGTATCAAAACCTCGTGTTATTTTCAAAACAATTAATGAAACTTGTCATGAACCATTTGAAAATCTTGTTCTTGATGTTCCTGAAGAATATGCGGGAAGTTGTATTGAACGCTTAGCAGGAAGAAAAGCTGAAATGCAATCTATGCAAGTAAGCGGCAATCGTTCTCATATGACCTTTATAATTCCTGCTAGAGGACTTATCGGTTTTAGAAGTGAATTCATCAGAATGACTCGTGGTGAAGGCATTATGTATCACACCTACAACAGCTACAAACCTTATGCGGGCGACATCCAACGACAAAGAAACGGCTCCTTAGTTGCTTTTGAGGACGGAGAAGCTATTCCATACGCACTAGCACAATTTGAAGATAGAGGCGTTTTCTTCATTACGCCAAAAACAAAAGTTTATCGTGGAATGATTGTTGGCGAATGCAACAGATTACAAGATATAGCAGTAAATGTTTGCAAAACCAAAAAACTTACAAACATGAGAAGTGCAACAGCAGACGTTATGGTAACATTACAAGCACCAAGAATTATGTCGCTTGAAGATTGCCTTGAATACATTGAAGATGATGAGCTTGTTGAAATTACACCGGAAAATGTTCGCATTAGAAAGGCAAACTTAGTAAAAATAACTTCAAAATTAAATTACAATGGCTAATTTATTTTTACTGCCCCTTGTCTAAGAATTTTTAAATTATCATCAACCGCAAGAACTACCGTTGATTCCAAACCTTTTGCCATATCACTCTCATAAGGCAAAACATAATCAACCCTTTTTCCAATAAATTCTTGTGCCTCTTTATATGTTTTAGCCGCAGACATGCCTGATAAATTTGCACTTGTCGTTGCAAGAACATGCCCTTCAATTTGCTCACAAAGCTTTGAAAAAACTGTATTATTAGGCACTCTAATTCCTACTGTTTGCATATTTGAAGTTAAAAAATCTGCGGTTTTATTTGATTTATTAACAACAAGAGTTATTGCCCCAGGAAAATATTTTTCTGCCAATATTTGTGCCGTAGGAGAAATCTCTTTAACAAATGGCAAAAGATTTTCTAAAGAATTAGACATCAAAATTAAAGGTTTTGAGTAATCTCTGTTTTTAATTTCATATATTTTTTCGACAGCCTCTGAAGAAGACGGCAAACAACCAATCCCCCAAACAGTGTCTGTTACAAAAGAAATAACTCCATTATTTTTAAGTATTTCGTTTATTTTTTCCATTTTAAAATCAACCTATTTAAAAGCTCGTTTGCATATTCAACTTTAAACAACAAAGACAATCCGCCATAAACCAAAGAAATTAGGACTAACATTACAAAAAGATTTATAATTAATGGCAAATTAATAACAGCAACAAGTCTATAAAGCCATAAGCAGACAAAATAAGCGAACAAAGAAACCATAAACATTTTAATTAAATCTTTAAAATATTTTCTCAATCCTATATTTAATTTTTTCCTTATGAAGAAAGCTAAAAGAATTGCATTCCATAAAGTAACAAGAGAAGTAGAAAGAGTAATTCCACCAATGCCTAACGTTGGGACCATAAACCAATTTAAAATAACTTTCATTATAATTGAACTGAAAGCAACATAAAAAGGAGTTTTTGAATCATTAAAAGCGTAATACACTCTTGTTATAGAATCTCTGAAAACATACGGCAACAAAGAAACCGATAAAAACAACAACGCCTCAGTAACCATAAAAGTCGCTTCTGAATTGAAAGCACCACGCTCAAAAACAAACCTAACTCCATCATAGCCCAACAAAATAATCGCTATTAATATTGGAAAACTAACAAAATTTAGTAATCCAACACCTTTATTGAAATAATTTTTAATTCCTTCTTTATCATTTTGTGCAACTAAACGAGAAAATAACGGAAATAACGGAACCAAAAACGCAGTAACCAAAATTCCTACAGGAAATTGAAAAATCCTATTTGCATAACCTATTGCAGACCAAGCGCCCTCTTGAAGGGATGAGGCAAAAAACATATCAACATAAATATAAATTTGCCCGACTGTAGAACTTAAAATCGCCGGAAACAACAATTCTAATATATTTTTAAATTCTTGATTATTAAAAAATTCAAAATTCGGCTTAAAACTAAATCCCAATTGCCTTATTTTTGGCAGTTGAAACAAAAACTGACAAATTGCACCCACTGTTGTAGCAGTAGCAAGCATTATTCCGTTATTATCATTTTTTGTTAAAGAAATTATTATAATAATTGCCAAACTCATCAAAATAGGAGAAATATTTGGAATCATAAATTTTTTATAAGAAACCAATACCCCGTAATAAATACCAACGGCCCCACCGACTACAAAAACGGGCGCCATAATTCTTAAATGTTGAGTCGCTAAAGAAACCAATTCCGCAGAACCGTTAGAAATTATTAACCCCATAATCACATCTGCAAAAAGAAAAATTAATAATCCCAACAGAATAAAAACAATTAATGTCGAGGTTAAAAAGGTATTAAATAATTTATTTAATTTCTCATTGGCTTTAAAACAACCGTCAGGAATAAGTTTTGAAAAAACACTTACAACCGAGCTATGAAAAGGACCTCCCACACCACCTAACAAAATTAAAGCCAATGCAGGCAATTGATACGCATAAAAATAAGCATCAGAAACCAACCCTGCACCGTAGAAATTAGCCGTAACGACATCCCGCAAAAACCCAACTAATTTACTTATTACAATAACAACCGCTATCAACCAAGCGGAACGTAAAATACTTTCTGATTTTTGTTCAACTTTACTTGTCATCTATTGTTCCATACAAGCTGATATACACCTTTATTGTTTTATTATTATCCAAAGGATAGAAAAAATACACTTTATTATTTCCAAGATTTACGTATTGTGAAATATCAACTTCATATTTTCTGCTTAAACTTGGCTGAGTTTTTAGGTTAAACTCTTTTCCGTTAATTACAACCTTTAATTCATTATACGCAAATTTATTTTCTACAATAATTTTTGCCTTTTTTTGAGTTAAATAAAAATCATATACGGCTGAATTTTTATTAGGTTCGGAAGAAAGCTCAAAAGGAATTAGGGTTAACTCTGTTCCTGTATAATAATGTTGTAAAATTTCATCATATGTTTTGCCATTTTTGGACATAAACCCTGCCCCATGCTGGCTCATGCCAACACCATGACCATATCCGCCACCATAGGCTTTAACTGCCAAAAGAGTCCCCTCTTGGTCATATTCATGTTCAAAAACAACATTTGCACTAGGTAGCGCTCTGCCTTTATTTTTAAATAATCTGCGAATTACCAACTCTTTTTCTACAACAAATGTTTTTTTATCTGTTATTATTTCCAAAGAAACTATTTTTCCTGATTTTCCACGTTTCTTTACTTTTATTTCTTTTAAAGAGCCTATGTCTTCTTGTTTTGGTTCGGGAAAACAAAAACCGGCATTATACGCAGAAATTAAACCGTCTTTTATAACTTTCTCTAATTCCTCTTTTGGCCATTCTTTTTCCCATCTGAAATAAGGAGACTCATTATCATAAGTTTTCGGTTTAGAAGAGTAAAACTCTTTTGCCTTTTCTTCTTTGCCTAAATCTTCAAAATCTTCATTATCAGAAACCGCTTTTAAATATGGAAATTCCGGTTTTGTCATTAAAAAAGCATTCTCATAACTTTCTGTATATCCGCCGGCTGTAGAACTATAAAGCGCAAGAATTAACTCATCTTTGTACTGTGCAATAACTCCTCTTGTTTCTTCAACAGCTTGTGACCCAAGCGGTTTTTCAGTATTTGCCCCAAAATAAACCTGACAAGCAACGCTATCACAAACATCAAATTCGTGATATTTTTTATCCCTAGGGCGTAAAGCATAATTTCTAGCCGCAACAGCCTGCGCCTTCAACGCTTCTAAGCCAAACTTCACGGGCATCTCGTTAGGAACAACGCCAAGAAGATATTGTTCTAAAAGCAAAACATTGTTAGTTAAAAATAAATTTTCTTTATTATTTGGTTTTTTTAACTGAATTTGTCCTCTATATAATGCAGGTAACCCAGCCCGTTTAAGATTTTGTATACCTATAAAGCCATCTGTTTCCGTTTTTAAAATAAGCGGAGAAGAAAGCCCTTCTAAAATCTTTTTCTCTTCAACATAAACATCAAAAAAATTATTTCTAATTACAAATTTAACAAAAATATTTGGCTCAAACTGTGCTATAATTTGTCCCGCTTTATCAGCTACAAAAAGCTTCTTTGTAGCATAAAAAGTATTCTCTGTATAATAATATTTTTGAAAAGAATTATCACTAATTCCGACACTTATAACAGGGTTTGTTGTAAGCGGTTCACAACAAGCCTTCATAATCCCCAAAAACAAACATATAAAAATTAAAAAAAATGATTTCTTCATTTTTTTATATTAAAACAAACAAATAAAATATTATACAACTTTGAATTGTCTATTTTTCATTTCATATTTATCTTCAAAACTATTCTGTTCTGTCGGATAAATTTGAAAATCTTTATCATAATTCAATAAATTAATTACAGCAAAAATATCTGCATCCAAAGCACACAAAGATAACTTATTTTCTTGTGCAACTTTCTTCAAAGTCCCTAATGTTGTTGTTTTTACCTCTAGAATTCCATCCATATTTAAAACCCCGTTTTTTTCGTCTTGTTCCAATGCTTCTTTAATCATCAAAACATCATCGCTGCACAAATTTTTTGCTGCACTTTCAAATACTATGTTATTATCTTTTTCCCTAATATAAAGCATTTCCCAAACCAATATTGTTATATTTTACATTATCATTCTAACAGTATTTATACCTTTTGAGAATTGGCTTTTAGTTTAAACTTTTTAAAACTAAAGTTTAATTTATGGAATAAACATTTCAATATTATTCACTCTATATCTGGGGATAACAACTTTAGCGTCCTGACATAAAATTTTAACAAAAGAATTATCAGCAAAAAGAATTGTACCTGAATATTTTATTTTTTGTCCGGAAATCAATCTCACTCTGGCCTCAACACTATCTTTATAAACAGAACTGGGTTCTTTTCTAATTAAAGTAACCAAATTTCCATTATTTTTTATTTGAATTAAACCGGCAGAAACCCCTTCTATTTTTCCGGATATAACAGAACCTTTAGAGTCATAAACAGCATCGGCAAAAACCATCTGACAACTTAAAAGCACAAAACTAAATATAAATAAAATCCTTTTCATAATAAAAGCATATCAAACTTTTATCTTTTTTGCCACTATTTAAACTAAAAAATAACCAAGTGGAGATTGTTTTTATTTAATTTTTCTCAAAAACTGTCAAAAAAGGAGAAAAAAATGAACAAAAAATCAATAAAAGGCAGCGAAACTGAAAAAAATTTAATGATTTCCTTTGCCGGCGAATCTCAAGCAAGAAATCGTTACACATATTATGCCTCTCAAGCCAAAAAAGAAGGTTTTTTACAAATACAAGAAATTTTTCTTGAAACAGCAAAAAACGAAAAAGAACATGCAGAAATATTTTTTGAATATTTGGAAGATGAACCCATTTCCATTTGTGCAAAATTTTTAACAGGACTCGGAAAAACTAAAGAAAACTTAGAAACAGCTATTCTTGGAGAACACGAAGAAAATACAAACCTTTATCCGCATTTTGCAGAAATTGCAGAAGAAGAAGGTTTTACAGAAATTGCGAATTCTTTCAGAGAAATTGCTCATGCAGAAAAAGCCCATGAATCCAGATTTAAAAAACTTTTAAAAAATGTTGAAGAAAACACTGTTTTCAAAAAAGAAAAAGAAGTTGAATGGATGTGCTCAAATTGCGGTTATCATTTAATAAGTAAAGAAGCACCAAAAGAATGTCCTTCTTGCAAACATGAACAAAAATATTTCCATCTTTTCTGCGAAAATTATTAAAAAATATTTTATTATTTCTTTTCCTCATAGACTTTACTTTATGTTGCCTGT
Organism: Candidatus Gastranaerophilaceae bacterium; assembly: GCA_045636305.1. Classification (GTDB taxonomy): domain Bacteria; phylum Cyanobacteriota; class Vampirovibrionia; order Gastranaerophilales; family Gastranaerophilaceae; genus RGIG2134. The sequence continues at coordinate 29,953 of JAZTXF010000043.1, forward strand.
AAAATAAATAAGTAATAGCACTATGAGGAAAATGGTTATATGTACAACGTTGCCATAATTGGAGCAGGACCTGCAGGGATTTTTGCAGCATTAGAAATTACTAAATTAAAACCGGACTGGAAGGTCGTTTTAATAGAAAAAGGACAAAAAATTGAAAAAAGAAAATGCCTTTTAAGAGAAGGTTATGAAAAATGCCCTACTTGTAAAAAATGTGGATTGCTTTGCGGTTGGGGCGGTGCAGGAGCTTTTTCTGACGGAAAACTTACTCTTACTCCGGACGTTGGCGGACACCTTATAGATTACATGTCCAGAGAAAAAGTAGAAGATTTAATAAAATATTCAGATGACCTTTATTTAAAATTTGGCGCAACTGACGAAGTTTTCGGAACAGATAAAAAAGTATTCCAAGAAATTGAAAGAGAAGCAGCTCTTGCAGAACTTAAATTGGTTCATTCTCCTGTCAGACACCTTGGAACAGAAAGAAGCCTTGATGTTTTAAAAGGAATGCAAGATTATTTAGACGAAAAAATTACAATTATAAACAATGTTGCAGCAAAAAATCTTATTGTTGAATGTGAACAAGTAAAAGGAATTGTACTTGAAAACGGAGAAACAATCAGAGCAGAATATACAATAATCGCCCCCGGAAGAGAAGGTGCTGATTGGTTAACAAAAGAATTCGATAAAAACAAAATCGGCTTTGTTAACAACGCTGTTGACGTGGGTGTTCGTGTTGAACTTCCTGCCCCTGTTTTTGAACCATTAACCTCAAAACTTTATGAATCAAAACTTGTTTATTATTCTCCAACCTTCGGTGATGAGGTTAGAACTTTCTGTATGAACCCAAATGGAGAAGTTGTTCAAGAAAATTACAACGGAATCTCAACAGTAAATGGTCACAGTTATGCAGAAAAAACAACAAATAACACAAACTTTGCATTGCTTGTAAGCAAGAAATTTACTGAACCGTTTAAAGAACCTATTGCATACGGTCAACATGTTGCAAGCCTTGCAAATATGCTCGCCGGCGGTGTTCTTGTTCAACGCTTTGGTGACTTGTTAGAAGGACGCCGCTCTACTCCGGAAAGAATTAAATCAAGTATAATAACACCAACTCTTGCTTGCGCAACCCCTGGGGACTTAAGCCTTGTTCTTCCATATAGACAAATGTTAAGCATTATAGAAATGCTTTACGCTCTTGATAAAATTGCTCCTGGTACAGCTTCTCGCTATACCCTTCTTTACGGCGTAGAGGTCAAATTCTATTCTGCGAGAGTAAAACTTACTAACGAACTTGAAACAGAAGGCGTTAAAAATCTGTTTGCAATCGGTGACGGAGCAGGTGTAACCAGAGGATTAATCCAAGCCTCAGCATCGGGTGTTCACGCAGCAAGAACTATTTGTGGCAGATAATTATTAACATTTGTAAAATCATACAAAAAAACTAACAAAAGGATTATTTACAGGATTTATAAAAATAGATATAATACGAGAAAAAGGAGAAATTATGTCTGTTAATCCTGTAAATAATTTTAATGTGTCTTTTGGTGAAAAAACAAAAAAAATAACCCCCCTTCTTCCTCTCTCTGCCGGCGGATTGGTTGTCGGGGCAGCGCTTGGAAAACTTACAGGAATTAAAGCAGAGTCAAATAATATTGATAGTTTTTTAAAAACCGTTGAAGAAAAACTTCCAATGTCCTTTGACAACAAAAGTGATTTTAATAACCTCAAAGACAAATATACAGCGTTAAAGGCGACAGCTGACAAAAGATTAACAGAACTCGGAATAACAAAAGAAACTCAAACCATTTCTACAAATGATCTTTTAAACAGAATTATTCACCCTGATCAACCTAAGAAAAATCTTGAAGGATTGCAAGATGAAATAAAATGGGTACAAGGAGAAGCAAACGACCTAAAAGGAAAAGCAGATAAAGCCCTTGAGTATAGCAAGAAACTTTCTATAATTAAAGAAAAACAAAAGGTAAAAGAACTTGTCGAAAAAGCTACAGACGGAACAATTTCTGCATCAAAATTAAGAGAATTTTATAATTCAGACATTATTAATAATGCCGAAATTAAAGACGGAGTCAAAAACTTTGACAGAATTGTAAAAAAATTCAACAAACAAAGATTAATATTGTTAGCCGTCTTAGGAACTGCTGTCGGAGCAACCCTCGGACAATATTTAAAATCACACAAAAAATAATTTTTTAACAAAAAAAAGAGTCTTTTTTAAAGACCCTTCGGAATGAAACTTTTTCGCATTCCTCGCTGTGTGTGAAGTGTGTGTGAAAGTGTGGTGTGTGTATAAAGTTATGTGTTTAAATTCTCTCTATCTCGCTGTGTGGTTGGTTCTTAACCGTTTGTTTTGCCTTACTCTTATATAAAGGCTTTTTTATATAAAAAATTGCCCTTTCTTATATAAAAGGGCAATAATTTTGTAATATTTCTTAACAACAAGCCTTAAAAAGGTTGCCGTGTAAGGGTTTTATTTATTAGCCAAAGGCTTTTCTCTTAATTTAAGGTGAAGCTCTTTTAGTTGTTCCTCAGAGGCACAACCCGGAGCATCTGTCATAAGACATTTTGCGTTAGAGTTTTTAGGGAACGCAATAACATCACGAATACTGTCAGTTCTTGCAAGAAGAGCAACAAGTCTGTCTAAACCGATTGCTAAACCTGCATGTGGAGGAGTTCCGTATTTGAATGCATTTACGAGATATTCAAATTTTTCTTTTACGTCTTCTTCACTTAATCCAAGAGCCTTGAATACTCGTTGTTGAAGTTCACTGTCATGAATTCTAACACTACCGCCGCCAAGCTCATTTCCGTTATAAATAATATCATAAGCAATTGAACGACAATTTGCCGGATCATTTTCCATCTTATCAACATCATCAAGATTTGGAGAAGTAAACGGATGGTGAACAGACATATATCTTTGTTCTTCTTCTGAATATTCAAACATTGGGAAGTCTACTACCCACAATAAATCATGAGCGGCTTTATCAATTAAGCCGAGTTTTTCACCAAAGTGCAATCTTAATCTGCCAAGAACGTCAAAAACTAATTTCGGTTTATCCGCCAACAAGAAAACAATATCTCCATCTTTTGCGTTAGCTCTTTCTTTAAACTGTTCAACTTGTTCCTCGCTCAAAAATTTAAGGATAGGCGATTTTACTGTTCCATCTTCCATAAAGGTTACCCAAGCAAGACCTTTTGCCCCAAAAGAGATAGCAAGACTTCTGATATCATCCATTTCTTTTCTTGAATAATTTGCGATACCTTCCACTTTTAACGCACGAGCTGTTCCACCAGTTTGAAGAACCTCCTTAATTGCATCAAAGCTTGAATTGCCAAGAATATCAGAAATATCAAACAATTCCATTCCAAAGCGAGTATCCGGTTTATCTGAACCGTATTTTTCCATTGCTTCTTTGTATGTAATACGTTTGAAAGGTGGCTTAACATCAACATTTGCTTGTTTAAAGGACTCTACAATCAAGCCTTCAACAAGAGCTATAATATCATCTTGGTTAACAAAAGACATTTCCAAGTCAACTTGAGTAAATTCGGGCTGTCTATCTGCTCTAAGGTCTTCATCTCTAAAACACTTGGCAATTTGATAATATTTTTCAATTCCGCCAACCATCAAAAGTTGTTTGAAAATTTGAGGAGATTGAGGAAGCGCATAAAATTTACCTTCATGAACACGGGAAGGTACAAGATAATCTCTTGCGCCCTCAGGGCTTGTGTTGATAAGAATTGGCGTTTCTACTTCCATAAAATCTTGATTATTCAAATAATTTCTAATTGCTGCAACAATTTTATGTCTAAGCTGTAATTTGCTAAGCATTGATTCTCGTCTGATATCAAGATATCGATATTTTAAACGAACATCTTCAGAAACATTGTCATCTTCTAAAACAAAAGGAAGCGTTTCAGATTTTGAAAGAACAGTAACTTTTTCAGGATACATTTCGACTTCACCGGTCGGATATTTAGAATTAAATGTTTCCTCCGGACGAATTGAAACTTTACCTTCAACAGTTATTACATATTCATTTTTTAGTGATTCAAAAACTTTGTGCACTTCAGGATTAATTTGAGGGTCAGCAACAATCTGAAAGAAGCCGGACCTATCTCTTAATTCAACAAAAATAATTCCGCCCAAATCTCTGATTGTAGAAACCCATCCGGAAAGTTTCACTTGTTCATTAACATTTGTTCCTTTTAATTCACCACATTTATGGCTTTTCATTGATGTAATTTGCATAATGTTTCTCTCTATAACTAACTTAGTATAAATAATTTATAATAAAAAAACTTAATAATCAAAGAAAATACACTAAAAATCCTAATTTTTGTTAAAAATCGGTTTTATATAGTATTAAAAACTTAAAAAAACTGTAAAATATAAAAAGATAAGCAATTCTTAGGATATATTTTAATTTAAAAAAGGTTAAAATAATACAATGAAGAAAATATTCTTAAATTTGTTGTTAATTTCTTTTTTCATGTCAAACCTCAATTTGACAGCAGAAGCTTATCCTGAAATACTTGAATTTCAAAAACAAATACAAACAAAAGAAATAATATACAAAGAAGCCTCAAAAAAAATCGACTATATAAACCCCTCAACAGCAAATAACGCTTCCGGAGCATATTATCCTGGACAAAGAGGGACAAACCAGCTTATTATATATACGAAAGAATACGGAACAAGAACAGGAACAAACGAATTTGGTTCAGAAGCTATTGTAGTTGACGGAATCGTCGTACAACTTTATGGAGCAGACTCTATAATTCCATACAACGGGTATATTATTAGCGGACACGGAACCGCCAAAAACTGGATTAATGAAAATATTACCGTTGGAACTAAAGTTTTTGTAGACGTTAAAAACTCCATTTTAAAAACATATATAACCCCTGACAGCTTCATTTTCAATGCTAATGAAAAAATAAAAGAAGTTGAAGCCATTGTTCATTACTATGAAAAAAATAATGTATATTATGATAAAAAAATTACAGAAGCTTACCTAAAAAAAGCTAAACAACACCTAAAAAAAGCACCAACAGACAGCAAAAATGTTCAAAAATATGCAACAACTGCGATTTCTATGGCAAACAAGGCAATAGAAACGGCATTACCATATTATCCTGACGAATTTAAAGGTATTTGGGTCCGCCCTTCAGAAACTAATGAAAAACAAATAGAAACAACTTTAGATAAACTTGAGAAAGCCGGAATAAATAATATCTTTTTAGAAACTTATTTTCACGGAAGAACAATCTATCCTTCAGAAGTAATGAAAAAATACAATCTCATTGTACAAAAAGAAGATTTTATCGGGTTTGACCCTTTAGAAGTATGGATTAGAGAAGCGCACAAAAGAAATATAAAAGTCCATATTTGGTTTGAATCTTTTTACATCGGTAACAAATATAACAGTGATTGTCAAAAAAATATTATAACTCTTTATCCACATTGGCTAAACAAAACAAGAGCAAGTTATGATTCAAAAGAACCTGTTCCTTCTGTTTCTGAACACAACGGCTATTTTATTGACCCCGCAAATCCTGAAGTGCAAAAATACTTACTGGAATTAATTAACGAAATTATTTCTAAATATCAACCTGACGGTATAAACCTTGATTATATTCGTTATCCACAAAGTATCCAAGAAAAATTTAACGGGTATGAAAACACCAACTGGGGCTATACTCAATACGCGAGAGAAGAATTTAAAAACTTCCATGAAACAGACCCTATTGACATAAAAAAGGGGACACCCGAATGGACAAAATGGGCAGAATACAGACAAAACAAAATTACCACATTTGTTAAAGAAGTAAAAAATTTAACTAATAATAAAAATATTTTATTAACCGCAGTTATTTTCCCCGATAAACAAAGAGCACTCGAAACAAAAATGCAAGATTGGCGCTCATGGTCTATTAACAACTACATAGACGGGGTAACCCCGTTGATTTTAACTTGTGACAAACAAACTGCTTCTTTATTAATAAATGACATTAAAAAGAATTCTTCTTATCTCACTAAAATATATCCGGGCTTATTTGTAACCTTCATGGGTGGCTCAACAGACGATTTACTCAGGCAGGTGCATGAGACAAGAAAACTTTCAATGAACGGTTTTATCTTTTTTGATTATGCTCATTTCGATGACAAATATATTGAAGTACTAAAAGCCGGAGCTTTTAATCCTCGCAATCACAAAAATCCACCAAAAAAAGGGTTTAAAAATTAAAAAAAAAGTTTAGAATAAACCTATGACTGATTTTATGAATGCAAAATTTACTTTAGAACTTGATGAAGAATTCTTAGAGCTCTTTTATATGGAAGCTGGTGAATTACCACCCAGCAAAGAAAATGCAAATTTAGCAGACTTAAAAAGAGCTCTTGAAAAAATAAAAAATCTTCACGGTTCTTCTATGATAAAAAAAGAAAACACTTTTGGCGCTTTTACCAATGATGACTCTCAACGAAAAGTTTTAATTGTTGACGATTTAGGAGTAATAACATATCAATTAAGTGTTTTATTTTGTAAACAAGGCTATGGCGCAGTTTGCTCACAAGAAATTTACGACGCTATCTCCAAATATAAAAAACAACATTATGACATAGTTATTTTAGATTTATTCATTCCAACAGAAAGAGAAGGCTTTTTACTTCTTGATGAATTAATTAAAATAAATTCTATGAAACAAAAACGTTCAAAAATAGGAATTATAACAGCGTCTAACAAAAAAGAGCATAAACAAGCCTGCAAAGAACGTGGTGCTGATTTTTATGTAGAAAAAGCGGACGATTGGCAGAAAAATTTAATTGAAATGTGTACCCGTCTTAACGAAGAAAATAACTAAAATTTATTCGTTATTAAACCCCAAATATCGTTAAAAACAATAACGACCATTAAAACTATAAGAATATAAAAACCGGTATTTGCAATTATTTCCAACGTTTTTTCATTAAGTGCTCGTCCTCTGATTTTTTCTATAAACAAAAATAACAAATGTCCACCATCTAAGGCCGGAATTGGCAACAAATTGACTATTGCCAAATTCAAACTTATTATCGCTGTAAGAAGAAACCCCTTAAACACTCCTTGTTGTTCTATTACATCTCCGCCAACTTTTGTAATTGCAACAATACCATGCAAATCCTTCATTGGAATTTTTCCTGTAAATATTTGTCCCAAACTCCAAAGCATAGTTTCCGTATTGTAATATAAATAATTCCAAGAATTGACAAGTCCTGATTTAAAGCCATTTGTCTTAACAAAAATTTCATTGTAATTTCTTTCTATTCCTATCATTCCCTCTTTATTAGAATACAATTTATCCAAGGTTATTTTTTTATCACCTCGTTTCACAATGAAAAACATTGGAGCCTTTGTGTCAGATGTTGCAATTGCAACAGACTTTAGTGTTGTTTTACCATCCGCGGTATAATATTTTTTACCTAAAAGAGCGTCCCTTAACTCTTTTTCAGCTTGATTTAAAATTATTAAGCTTTCTTTTGTTTTCTGTTCTATACCTAATAATTCAGCTCTTGATAATTTTATTTTTTCTTCATCTTTTGCTTTAGGCAATAAAATTTTTGTGTTAGCGGGAATTTCCTTTGTTCCATCAACATTTGGATTTAATTTTTTTAATTCTTCTATTTGTTCTTCGACTTTTTTTGCCGAAACTTCACCATTATAAGCTTTACTTGCTTGAGCAAAAAAGTTTATTTGAAGAGGATTTGTAATTTCTGTTCCGTTAATTGAAAGAACTCTATCCCCTACTTTTAATCCCGACTGATAAACAGAGGCTCCTTTTTCTGCAACAATATTAGAAATAAAAACTTCATATTTACCGGAAGGAAGTTTTCCCCATAAAAACGCTGTTAATAGAACCAAAACAATTGCACAAAGAACATTTGCACTCACCCCTGCAACAGCAACAAAAGCCCTTTGTCCAACCGTTTTATTTTTAAACAGTTCCGGAGAATCGTCGGGCAAACCGCTATCTTTTTCATCATCAGGAAAAGAAACATATCCTCCCAAAAGAAAAGCATGAATATAAAAAGTAGTATCTCCGAATTTTTTTTCATACAACGTTGGTCCAAAAGGAAGCCCAAAGCCAAATTTTGTAACTTTTATTCCACAGATTCTTGCCGCAATAAAGTGTCCTAATTCGTGTACAAAAATCAATAAACTTATTAATAGAATCATTAAAATTATATTCATTTATTCCTCTTTCTTTTTATAAAAAAGATTTTAACATATAATTAACTTATGTTTAAATTTTTAATAAAAATACTTGATTTTGTCTATAGAAAAAAGTGCTATTTTTGCCGTACCAATTACGAAAACTCCGTAATGTGTCAAAACTGTTATGACAAAATAGAAATGATGAGCCTTGCGCCGTCAAGAATATTATTAGGCGTAAAAATATACTCTTGTTGCTATTACCAAAAAGAAATGCAAAAACTTATTAGGGGCGTAAAATACCATAATCTAAAAGAGTTGGCCTATTTTCAAGCTAAATTTATGTATGAATATTTCTCAAAGATATTTGATAAAAAGGAGAACTTCTTAATTATTCCTGTCCCAATGCACAAAAAGCGTTTTAAACAAAGAAAATATAACCATATGGATTTGGTCGCAGATGAACTTTCAAAACTAACCGGTTGGAAGGTTAACACAAAATTAATTCAAAGAATAAAAGAAACAAAACCACAATATAAATTAAATACAAAAGAAAGAGAAGAAAATCTTAAAAACGCTTTTAAAGTTACAAAAGAAAATTATAACGGAGAAAAATTGTTACTAATAGACGATATTCTAACAACCGGCAGTACATTAACTGAGATAATTAAAACGCTTAATAAAGACGGGATAACAAATATTGTCGGTTTAACTACCTCTTGTGTTTATGGTTCATCTGTTAATATTCAATAACAAAAGAAACCCCTTAAAAATTGATATATTATGTTTTTTAGGCTAAAATTTAATCAGGGTTAGGAGAAAAATATGACACAAAAAACATTAATTTTAATAGATGGTCACGCATTAGCTTTTAGAAGTTATTTTGCACTGGAACGAACAGGAATGAAAACAACAACAGGGCAACCAACTTGGGCTGTTTATGGTTTTTTTAAAGCAATTTTTGACCTCCTAAAAAACCCAACGATTAAACCTGATGCAATAGCAGTAACTTTTGACGTAGGAAGAGAAACATTCAGATTAAAAGAATATGCTGAATATAAGGCAAACAGAGAGTCAATGCCTGATGCGCTAAGAAGTCAATTAGGGGTTATAGTTGAAGGATTAAAAGCCTTCAGTATTCCTATTTATACCAAAGAAGGTTATGAGGCGGATGATGTTCTTGGAACAATCGCAAAAGAAGCAAAAGAACTGGGGCATAAAACCATTATTCTTACAGGCGACCAAGACTCTTTTCAATTAATTGACAGAGGCGGGTACGTTAAAGTTTTAATTCCTTCACAAGGAATTTTAAAAGAATACGGATGGAAAGAAGTTTATGAAAAATTAGGCGTTTATCCTTTCCAAGTTGTTGACTACAAAGCCTTAAGAGGAGATACGTCTGATAATATCCCCGGAATTAGGGGAATTGGTGAAAAAACCGCAGTTAAACTTTTAGACAGATTTGAAAATTTAGAACAAATTTTTGCTAATTCCGATGAAATTAAAGAAAATGCAATAAGAAAAAAAATCCAAGAAGGAGAAGAGATTGCCAGATTAAGTCAATTTTTGGCAAGAATTAAGACTGATTTAGATATTAATTTTGATTTTGAAAAAACAAAGCTGGAAATGCCTGACATAGAAAAAGTGGGGGCTTTTTTCCAAGAAGTTCAATTTTTTACCTTTTTAAGAAACATAAAAGAAATCCTTAAACCTTTTTCATCTGAAGAAAACAATTCTTCTATTTTGCATCTCCCTACAGATGAAGACTTAAATGCCTTACAATCAGGACAAATGCAATTAGGCTTGTTTTCTTCACAAGAAACAAAAAAATGTAATACCAATTTTAATTTCACGAAAACAACAATTTTAGACAAAAACGAACTTGAAAAACTTGTTTCTGCTTTGTCTAAACAAACTTTATTCTCAATTGACACAGAAACAACCGGAATAAATCCATTAGACACTGATTTGGTAGGAATATCGATTGCTTATAATCCTCAAATTCAAGCAAAAAACGGTAGGGTTTGGATTGATTGCAACCAAGAAAACAAAACAGACTCATTTTATATTCCGGTCGGGCACCAAATTGGTGAACAGCTGGACATGGATGAAGTTTTACAAAAACTTAAACCTGTATTAATAAGTGAAAATATTGCAAAAACTGTTCAGAACGGAAAGTATGATATTAATGTTTTAGCCCAATATGGTATTGAAACTAAAACTGTTATTTTTGATACTATGCTGGCAAGTTATGTAAAAGACCCATCAAGAAAACATGGTCTTAAATATCAAGCAGGAGAACACCTTCATTATTTAATGAAAGAAATAGACTCACTTATTGGCAAAGGAAAAAATGCCTTTACTATGGAAAGTGTATTAATTGAAGATGCCTCCGATTATGCTTGTGACGATGCTTTTGCAACTTTAGAATTAACCCGCTATTGGTCAGAACAACTTTCAGAAAAAGAACTTAACCTGCTATATGAAATTGAAGTTCCTCTTGTTTATGTTCTTGCCGATATGGAAAGAAACGGCGTATCTATCGACAGCGATTATCTCGCCGATTTGTCTTTTGAATTAGATAAAAAAATGGAAGACATAGAAAAGAAAATATATGAAATTGTAAAAGTTCCGTTTAATATAAACTCTCCTCGCCAAGTTGGCGAAGTTTTATTTGATATTCTCGGATTAAAAACAAAAACAAAACATAAAACTAAAACGGGATACTCAACCAGCGCAAAAGTTTTAGAAGAACTTGCAGAAGAGCACGAAATTGCTAAATTGATTTTAGAACATAGACATTACCAAAAACTAAAATCAACATATATCGATTCTTTACCACAATTAATCAGCTTAAAAGACAGAAGGGTTCATACAAGCTTTAACCAAGCCCAAACAGTTACAGGAAGATTATCCTCTTCTAACCCAAATTTACAAAACATACCTATTAGAACAGAGGTTGGAAACAGAATAAGAAAAGCGTTTATTCCTGAAGATAAACTAAATTACGTTATATTATCTGCTGATTATTCTCAAATCGAATTAAGATTACTCGCACATTGCTCAGAAGATGAAGCCTTAATTGAAGCTTTTTGCCAAGACGAAGACGTTCACTCCGTTACCGCCTCTAAAGTCTTTGAAGTTCCTCTTGAAGGGGTTGAAAAAGATATGCGATACAAAGCAAAAGCCGTTAATTTTGGATTGATATACGGACAAACAAAATATGGCTTAGCGAAATCTTTAGGAATTTCTTCTTTGGCGGCACAAATTTTTATAGAAAAATATTTTGCAACATATCCAAAAGTTAAACATTATATGGATGAATCAATAAGATTTGCATATGAGCATGGCTTTGTAGAAACTATGTACGGAAGAAAACGATATTTGCAAGACGAGCTAAATTCCGCCAATCATCAAATTAAAGAATTTGGTGAAAGAGCCGCTATCAATGCTCCTTTGCAAGGAGCCGCCGCTGATTTGGTAAAAATGGCAATGATAGAGGTTTATAAACAACTAAAAACCCGCAATTTGAAATCAAAAATGATTATTCAAGTTCATGACGAACTTGTTTTAGAAGTTGAAAAAAGAGAGCTTGAAGAAGTAAAAGAAATTGTAAAAACTGCAATGGAATTAAACCAACCTCTTTTAGTTCCTCTTAAAATTGATATGCAAATCGGTACAAGTTGGATGGAGTCAGACGATGAACAATAAATTTATTTTTTCTTTACTTTTATCTTTTTGTCTCTTTTCTTGTGCTTCGGCAAATACGAGCGTTATGCCAATCGTAAACCCACCGGTTGTTGCAACACCAAAGCCTGCTGTTGTTTCCACCAATTTTGAAAATTGTGTAAAAACTTACAACACGAGCGTTGAAAATTTATTTTATTTAACCCTTGCCGCAATAAATGCAAACAATTTTCAAATAGATGAAATTCAATCAAGAACAGGCTATATAACGTTTAATGCCGGAAATAAAGATTTATTAGTCTCAATTACCGCTGTTAGCAATAAAACGTCCATGATAAAAATTACACCGGCAGATAACAGTTATAACTTCTCGCCTGTTATAATTGAACGCATTTTCGGTTATCTAACAAACAATGTTAAATAAAAAATTGTTTTAAGAGAAAAACCCAAACCCGACAATCATCATCGCACCAACCGCAAAACAGTAGTAGGCAAAGATGTTCATAGAAAATTTTGATAAAAATTTTATAAAATACTTAATACAAAAATAACCAACTACCGCTGAAACCACAAACCCTACAAGGATTGCGCTCCAATCAAAAGCCGCGAAGTCCTTAAAATCTATTTCTAAAAGCGGGTACAATAAAGATGCCGCAAGTATTATAGGAATACTTAGCAAAAATGAATATTTGGCACAAGTTACACGATCTAAACCTGTCGCTAACCCTGTAGAGATTGTCATTCCTGACCTTGATAACCCCGGAAATATTGCCAATCCTTGAGCGAGCCCTATTAGAATTGCTCGTTTTACGGTCATTTTTTCTTCTTTTTTAGGAAATTTTTTAGAAATCCATTCACTTGAATATAAAACACCTGCGGTTAACAACAAGAAAACCCCTGTCCATATTGGAGCAACTAATAATTTTTCTATAATATCTTTTAAAGGAAAAACAACAATTAAAGTAAAAATTGTACTAAGAATAATAAATAAAGGAATTTTAGCCTCATTTGTCTCAAATTTTTTCTCTTTACAAGCCTCTATAAATTTTTTAATTATATCAACAATATCCCGCCAAAAATAAACAAAAATTGCAACGAGCGTTCCAACATGCAAGATTATGTCAAAAAAGGCTTCTTGTGGTCCGTTATGAACAAATTCTACTCCTGTAAAAAGTTTGTATAAACTTGAAGTCAAAACAAGATGACCGGAAGAACTAACCGGTAAAAACTCCGTCAATCCTTGTATAAATCCCATTAATATTGCTTGAAAAATCGGCATTTTTACTCCTCAAAATAACTTGCACATGATGTTGGAGTTTCCCAAACAGAAACTCTTGAAACATTAGGAAAAACTTTTTTTGCTTCTTCATAAATGAATTTTGCAATAATTTCACTGCTTGGACTAATGTTTTTAAATTGTTCTAACTCATTTATATCTTTATGATCAAGCAAATCCATTATTGCATTTACTTCTTTTTTTAATATTTTAAAATCTACCAAAATATTTGATTTATCAAGAGTTTCACCTTTTACATAAACTTCAACCTTCCAGTTATGTCCATGTTGGTTTTCACAATTTCCTTTGTAATTTAAAAGGTGATGTGCAGCTGAAAAATTGGTTTCTATTTTTACTTCAAACATTCTTTTTTCCTTGTTCTTTTTTAAATAATACTATAAAAATCTATCTTGTAATATTTTCTGCAATAACTTCCGGAACTCTAAAATCTAAAGCATCAGGAATAATTTTTTGGACGGAAAGCTCTTTTTCTGAAACTAAAGAAGCTATTGAAAAAGCACATTCCAACTTCATTTCATCAGTAATTTGCGATAAACTTCCTGCCCAAACACCTTTAAACAACCCAGGAAAAGCCAATGCATTATTAACTTGATTTGGAAAATCACTCCTTCCGGTTGCAACAATAAAAGCTCCTGCTTTTTTTGCCAAAAGCGGATCTACCTCCGGCGTTGGATTTGCAAGCGCAAATATTATCGGATTTTCAGCCATGCTTTTAATCATTTCTTCCGTTAAAACATTTGGGGCGGAAAGTCCAACAAAAACATCCGCATTTACAATTGTATCCTTCAATTTGCCTTTTATATTTTCAAGATTTGTAAGTTCTGAAATTTTTTCCAAGGACTCATCATTGTTATCCCTACCTTTATAAACAGAACCGTTTATATCATTCATTATTATATTTTTAAAACCAGCCTTTAAAAACAATTTACAAACAGCTTGAGCTGCTGCACCAGCGCCTGAAAAAACAACTTTAACATCTTCTATTTTTTTATTTGCTAAATGAAGAGCATTCAAAAGCGCCGAAAGAACCACAATTGCTGTTCCATGCTGGTCATCATGAAAAATAACAATATTTGACTTCTCTTTTAATTTTTCTTCAATCTCAAAACAACGAGGAGCGGAAATATCTTCCAAATTAACACCGGAAAAAGAATCTTCTAAAAGCAAAACTAATTTAATTATTTCTTCAGGATTTTGTGTCTTAATACAAAGGGGCATTGCATTAACACCGCCCAAGGTTTTAAATAAAACCGCCTTTCCTTCCATAACCGGTAAACCTGCTTCTGCACCAATATTTCCAAAACCAAGAACAGCACTTCCATCCGAAATTATTGCAACAGGCTTTTTTGTCTCTTCTTCACTTAATTGAGTTTCTATTACTCCTCCAAAAAATTCTCTTAATTGCAAAGATTTTTCCTGAATAGTTCCTTGAAATTTTTCCAAATCCGGCATAAAAGCTGTTCTGGAAACACAATTAAAAAAAGTTTTTAAGTTTTCATCTTGTTCTGTTAAAACAGGGATTGAAACATTAAACTTCAACTCTTTTTTTTCTATTTCAACACAACTTAAATCAATAGCATTAAAATTAGGTTCAATATTATTGACAATAAAAACCAAATTTTCCTTAGTCATTTCTTTAATACAAAGAGGATAAGCATCAATTAACAAAACATTTTTTAAGAAAATTGCCCTATCCAATGCTTTTTGATAATTATCTGAAATAACCGCAACAGAATTAATTCTGTTTGTATAAATATAACTTGCCTCAACATTTTCCTTTATTGCAAGACAGCTTGAACCAACACCTGGAGTATAAACAAGAGACAACTCTTCTTTATTATTTACACTAATTTTTGGAATTATATTTATACCCTTAAATTTCACTATTTAAAAACTCCAAGTAAAAATATGCTCACCATGCTGAAATAAATTGCCAAACCAATAACATCAATTGTTGTAGCAATTACAGGACCGGAAGCAACTGCAGGGTCAATTTTTAATGCTTTTAATAAAAATGGAGCAACTGTTCCAATGATTGTTGCTAAGGTCATATTTACAACCATGGCAAGTCCGACAACTACACCTAACTCAATATGATGTTGCCATCCCCAAGTTGAAATAGTAACAAGGACACCAAAAACTAAACCTATCATAAGCCCAACAAGCATTTCTCTAAAAATATGATGAAACGCATCATTCATCGTTACTTGCCCTGTTGATAACCCACGAACCATTAATGTTATACTTTGTGTCCCAATATTACCGCCTAAACCCGCTAAAAGAGGCATAAATATTGCTATTACAGGTAAAGCATGAATTGCAAATTCAAATTTATCTGCAACATTTACTGCAATAAACTCTCCTATTAAAGTTATAAAAAGCCAAGGCGCCCTTGCGCTTATTGCTTTAAAAATATTACCGGAAAGAATCTCATCTTCATCAACAACCGCCGTTGTGATACCTGAAGATTGCAAAATTTCTTCTGTTGTTTCTTCTTCAACGATATCAGAAACATCATCCCAAGTAACAATCCCTTTTAATCTATTATACAAATCAACAACAGGCAAGGCATTATATTGATATTTCATAAAAATATCCGCAACTTGGTCTTGTTGATCATCAACGTGAAGTTTTACAATATCGCTCATCATTATTTCTTCAATTTTGATTTTAGCATGTGAAGTCAATAAATCTCGTAGAGAAACAACGCCCAAAAGATGATTGTGTTTGTCAACAACATAAATATAATAAAGTTCCATGTTGTCTTCTTCAGCTTCTTTTCTGATATAGTTCAAAACTTCTTCCACGTTCATTTCTTTTCTAACGGTCAAAACAGTGGAGTTCATCAAACCGCCGGCTGTATCTTCTTTGTAGGTTAGAAGTTCTCTGATTTCATCTGAAAATTTATGAGGCAATTTATTCAAATAACTTTCAGATTCATCCTCTTCCATATCTCCTAAAATATCTGCAGCAGAGTCATGAGGCATAAGTGTGATTATTCTTGAAGCTTTTTCTTCATCAATTTCTCCAAGTAATTCAACCTGATATTGAGGCGTTAAATATTCTAATAATTCTGCAGCCTTATCTTCATCTATTGTTTCAAAAGAAAGAAGTCTGTCTTCAGCAGAAAGTAAAGGTAAAAATTCTGCTAAATCGGCAGAGTGAAAATTATTAAGCTCTTCTTGAAGCTGAGAAATATTTTTATCTGCTATTATTTCTCGTATTCTTTCAACGGTTGTTTCAATGTTTAGCATAATTACAGCCTCAATTTGCTCTTTCAAGAAAATTATATATTAAACATGTTTTAATGCATACAACAAACCAATACAATTGAAGTATAGACATTTATTTTTAGGAGTTGTAAAATAGGCTTAAGTAGAATTATTAGAGGAAAAGTTAATGAATAAAAGTCAAACAGCCGGTATATGGATAATTATAGTATTATTAGTTTTAACACTTGCGGCAACAATGTTTACAGGCCCTGTTACAAGTACAACAGCTGTATCTTACAGTAAATTTATAGAACAAGTAAAAAATAATGAGATTAAAGCTGTTTCCATTGAAGGTCAAACAATTATTGCTGAACCAATCAAACAACCTGAAATTAATGAAAAAAATCCTCAAGTTGCACCTCCTAAGCTTATTGTTAAAACTCAAATGCCAATAAACGATAATGGAATTTATTCAATTCTTGAAGAACACAAAGTTGATGTAACGGTTAAAAAACCTGCTGAAGGCAGCAATATGTTAGTTAACATTTTATTCCCTATAATTCTTTTTGTAATCTTTATTGCAATTATAAGCAAGTTATTTCAAGCCGGTGGTTCTCAAGCAATGTCTTTTGGTAAAAGCAAAGCAAAACTTATGCTTGATAATAAAGTGAAAATTACATTTAAAGATGTTGCCGGTATTGACGAAGAAAAACAAGAACTTTCTGAAATCGTTGATTTTCTTAAAAATGGAGAAAAATATTTAAAATTAGGCGCTAAAATTCCAAAAGGAGTTCTTTTAGTCGGACCTCCCGGAACAGGTAAAACATTAATGGCAAAAGCTGTTGCAGGTGAAGCTGGGGTTCCTTTCTTCTCAATTTCCGGTTCTGATTTTGTGGAAATGTTTGTAGGGGTTGGTGCAAGTCGAGTTAGAGACTTATTTGAACAAGCTAAAAAACATCAACCATGTATTATTTTTATCGATGAAATTGATGCTGTCGGTCGTCAAAGAGGTGCCGGCTGGGGTGGTGGTCACGATGAACGGGAACAAACGCTTAACCAACTTCTCGTAGAAATGGATGGTTTTGATGAAAACACTAATATTATAATAATAGCTGCAACTAACAGACCGGATATTTTAGACAATGCTTTATTGAGACCCGGTCGTTTTGACAGACAAATTTTTATAAACAGACCGGATATTTTAGGCCGTGAACAAATTTTAAAAGTTCATGCTAAAAATAAGCCTCTTGCAAAAACAGTTGATTTAAAAGTTATTGCAAAAAGAACCCCAGGGTTTACAGGTGCTGATTTGCAAAATTTATTAAATGAGGCAGCTTTACTTGCGGCTCGTCATACTAAAGATGAAATAGATATGCCTGATATGGAAGAAGCTATTGATAAAGTTATAGCCGGCCCTGAAAAGAAAAGTAAAATTATTACTGATGAAGAAAAAGAAAATACAGCATATCACGAAGTAGGTCACGCTTTATTGGCAAAAATTCTTAAATATGCAGACCCTCTTCACAAAGTATCTATTATTCCAAGAGGAATGGCTCTTGGTGTAACAATGACATTACCTGAAAAAGATCATTTAACTTATACTAAAACACAACTTTTAGATAAAATTACTATGATTTTAGGTGGTCGTGTTGCTGAAGAAATAATTTATGGTCCTGATTTTATAACAACAGGAGCACAAAACGATTTAGAAAAAGTTTCTGATTTGGCTAGAAAAATGGTTATAACTTGGGGTATGTCGGAAAAAATGGGTAATTTGGCTTATGGAAAATCTCAAGAACACGTATTCATGGGTCGTGATTTTGGACATCAAAGAGATTATTCTGAAGAAGTTGCTGCAGAAATAGACAAAGAAGTTAAACGAATTGTTGATGAAAGATATAATCTTGCACGTCACCTTTTAAGAGAAAATCGTGACATGTTAGACATAATTTCTCATGAACTTTTAGAGCGTGAAACTCTTGATGAAAAAGAGTTTGAAGAAATTATGGAAAGAGCAAGACATAATCGAGGATAAATCCAAGAGCGCGGAGCAAGTGCGCCGTGCCACAAAGTGACCCAGCACGTCCCGTGCAGTGGCTTGTGTGAGCGCAATTTTGCGTAAGCAAAATGAAAGCGAAACGCAGTGAAATGTGGCAATCTCTTTTAAGTAATTTCTTTTTCTTTGATACTTTTCTTCTTTTGTTTTAGGCGAGGCAAAAGAAGAAAAGTATCGCAAAAGAAGAAAACCGCGCCTTGGCTCCGCCTTTATGTCGGGGCTACCGCCCCGAACTACGCTCTCCCCCAAAAAATTAAAGCATATCAAGGGCTTTAAGCGTTTTGCCGGTCAATATACTATTAGTGGTTATGATAATGGTGCTTTTAATGAAAATGGGATAACGACAACTATCAATACTGGTGAGATTAGTGAAGATGCAATAAGAAATATTCAAGGAACCTTTGTTTTAAGTGGAGATTTAAGAGGGGCTTTAAAAAGAAACGAACCTGTTTTTGAAGGAGTTTTTGAATATTTAAATGACGATACTCGATTTAGATATGCTTTTGATGGTGACGGCACGTGGGTTACTAGGGTCAGACTTAATTCTAGTTTAGTCGTTCCAACAGCAGATGAAATTAGACCCAAAAATGTTGCTTTACTGGGTTGTGAAAAAGAATAAAAAAACCTCCGAAAATCGGAGGCTTTTTATTATCAAAGATTTTATTAACCTTTAATTTGACCCATAACTTCTTCAACAAAGTTATCTTGTCTTTTTTCAAGACCTTCACCAAGTACAAATCTTGTAAATTCTTTAATTTCAGTTTTTCCTGAAATAAGTTGTTCAATTGTTTGGTTTGGATCTTTAACAAAAGGTTGTTCAAGCAAACATCTTTGAGCCATAAGTTTGTTTACACGACCTTCAACGATTTTTGCTCTGATTTGTTCAGGTTTACTTGCTAAATCTTCTTTACCCATTTCAATTCTTGTTTCTTCTTCAATTACAGAAGCAGGAATTTCTGCTCTTGAAACAAATTCCGGAGCAGAAGAAGCAATATGCAAGCAAATATCTTTTGCCATTACTTCATCAGCAGATGTTGTGTTAAGCAAAACACCAATTTTTGAGTTATGAATGTATGTTCCGATAGAACCTTCATAACGAACAAATCTTCTTAAAGTAATTTTTTCTCCGATTGTTGAAATTTTTTCTTTAATTGTTTCTTCAACAGTTGAACCTGCTGCTGTTTTTGCAGCATTTAATTCTTCTAAATTAGCAGGATTAACTTCTGCTATAACTTTTGCTATATCATTAGCAAGAGTTTTAAATTCATCATTTTTAGCTACAAAGTCTGTTTCACAGTTAATTTCAACCATTGCACCTATGCCGTTTGCAACATAAGAAGCAACAACACCTTCTGCAGCAATTCTGTCCATTTTTTTATCAGCTGATGCAATACCTTTTTGTCTAAGATATTCCATAGCTTTTTCCATGTCACCATTGTTTTCAACTAATGCTTTTTTGGCATCCATCATGCCTGCACCAGTTTTTTCTCTAAGTTCTTTAACTTGAGCAGCACTAAATGTCATTTTCTATCTCCTTTTTAAAATTAAGCGGAAAACTCAAAAAGTTTTCCGCAAATTATATTAAACTTCAGCTGTTTCTTCTTTAACTTCTACACCGGCATCTTCTGCTTTAATAGTTTCTACTTTTGCAGAAGTTTTAACCGCTTTTGCTTCTCTAAGTTGTTTACCTTCTAAAGCAGCATCAGCAAGTTTTGATGCAATAAGTTTGATTGAACGAATAGCATCATCGTTACCTGGTATAACGTGTTGAATATTATCTGGGTTAGCATTTGTATCTGCTAAACAAATTACAGGAATATTCAATTTATTAGCTTCTTGAATAGCGATAAGTTCTTTTTGTTGGTCAACAACAAAAACTAAATCAGGCAATCCTCTCATTTCTTTAATACCGCCTAAAGATTTGCTCAATTTAGCAAGTTGTCTTGTAATTTGTGCAACTTCTTTTTTAGGTAATTTTTCAATATGACCTGATTCAACAAATTCTTCTAATTCTCTTAATTTATTAACACGAGAACGAATTGTTTCAAAGTTAGTAAGCATACCGCCTAACCATCTTCTGTTAATATAGTAAAGACCAGCTCTTGTCGCTTCTTCTTTAACAACATCAGAAGCTTGTTTTTTAGTACCTACAAAAAGGATATTTTTTCCTCTTGCAGCAGCTTCTCTAACTGCAGTACATGCATCATCTAACAAATCAACTGTTTTTCTTAAGTCAATTACATAGATTCCATTTTTTGCACCAAAAATATATTTTTTCATTTTTGGGTTCCAGCGTTGTGTTTGGTGTCCGAAGTGTACTCCGGCTTCTAAAAGTTCAATTAATGATGCCTGTGGCATTTTTTTCTCCTTGTTTTAACTAATACGCACAATCTAAAAGGTACCATTTGTATAAATTTGGGTTAAGATTTACACAAACTAAGCATAAGCCTATCGCACACTTTTAGCTTGTAATAAAATATTATTACAAACATGAAGAAATTTAAACAAATTTTAAAAATTATTAAATATTTTTTAGATTAACAAATTGATTTTCTCTAGAAATTGCAACTTTCCCTGAACGAACAAGCTCTTTTATTCCCATTGGTTTTAACAATTCTATTAAGGAATTTATTTGTCTTGTATCGCCAAAAGCTTGAATAGTATATGTTTTATTTGTTACATCTATTATTTTTGCATCAAAAATTTCTGCTATTCTTAATATTTCTGAACGCACATCATCTCTTGCTGTTACTTTACAGAGAATAATTTCTCTTTCTATATATTCTACTGTATTTAAGTCTGTAACTTTTAAAACAGGGATAATTCTGTTTAATTGTTTGGTAATTTGTTCTATAACGTCATCATCCCCAAAAGTAATTATTGTAAGACGAGAATAATCATTATCCAAAGTAGGTGCAACTGTTAAACTCTCAATATTATATCCTCTTCCCGAAAATAAATCCGCTACTCTTGATAAAACTCCGGCTTCATTTCTTACCAAAACTGATATAGTATGTTTCATTGCTAATCCTCTATTCTCTTTGTTTTATTTATATTGTATCATAAAAATATATTTGATTTTTAAAGGTAAAAAAATGATAAAAATTGGTTTAACTGGAAATATTGCCGCTGGTAAAACAGAAATTATAAAAATTTTAAATAAAAAAAATATAAAAACAATTAATGCTGATAATATTGCCCATTTTTTATTAGAAAATAACGAAAAATTAAAAAATGATGTAAAAAACAAATTCAAAAATTATGATTTAATAACAGATAATAAAATAGATAGAAAAAAATTAG
>JAZTXF010000044.1:0-4464 GCA_045636305.1 Candidatus Gastranaerophilaceae bacterium
GAAGATGAATATTAAGAAGATAAAAAAGCAGCTGTAAGGCTGCTTTTTTAATTTTAAAAATTTTACAATTTTTTCTTGCATAATAAAAAACTATTCGTAATTTTGCGAACAATATTTTGAATCATGACTGATATAAATAAACAAGAGAAAATAGCTCGCTATGCCAAAGCAATGGGACATCCGACAAGAGTCGCCATACTTCAGTTTCTTGCCAATCAAGAGACTTGTTATTTTGGAGATATTCACGAAGAACTACCTATTGCTAAAGCTACTGTTTCTCAACATCTAAAAGAACTAAAAGAAGCAGGACTTATTCAAGGCGAGATAGAAGCTCCTAAAGTTAAATATTGTATCAATCGTGAAAATTGGAAATTAGCACAAGAATTGTTTAATGAATTTTTTGAACAATGTTCTTGTAAGAAAGGCTGCTGTCAATAACAGCACTTTTTTTTAAAAATATTGTTCGTTGTTTTACGAATTACAAACAAAAAAATAAAAATGTATGAAAAACATCTATCTGACATTAGCATTGCTTTCAATTCTTTTCGCAAGTTGCGATAGAGAATATTATGAGGATATGGATGACATCCCTACTGAAAGCATAAGATTCAAAGAACTAAGTGTTTCAAAAGATACTGCACTGATGTTTGACACCATCGTGTTAAAAGCCATCGCAGAAGGTGAAGATTTGCAGTATAAATGGCAGAAAAACGGGGGTTCTCTTGTCTCCAAAAAAGATGACCCAAGCACAGCGTACTTTTGGGGATGTCCAACTTGTACGGGATGGCTTACAGTAGGTTGTACGGTTTCAAATTCATTCGGTGCTTATACCAAAGACACTAACGTTTATATTTTAAAACAATGGATAAAATAAAATACATTTTAATATTAGTTCTAAGTTTAAGTTACCTAAAGCTAAATGCCCAATGCTGTGGCGCAGGTAATCCTATTTCTATTTCAAATGTAGATCAAAGCATTAGCAGAAAAAACCTTCAAATATCATTTGATTATCGACATAGTAAAACTGATACTTATTATGAAGGTTCTGAAGTATCAGACTTCGATTTCTTAGGCAAACTTAAATATGCCAAATATGACTTTATGAATTTAGGTGTCGGATATGGCGTCACAAATAGATTAACAATTCAAGGACAATTGGGTTATTACATACAAAAGAAAGAAAATTTTATCAACGAAAATATACCTGATGCCGCAGCTTCGGGTATTGGTGATTTCGCACTTAATCTTAGTTATATGATATTCCGTGACTTGCAAAGAGGAATAGAATTGACACCTTTTGTGATTGTGAAATTTCCAATAGGAAAATTTGATTGCGAAAGCGAAGGTGTAAAACTGCCTATTTCAATGCAGCCTTCCTCTGGTAGCTTTAAGTACAGCGCAGGATTTTCATTTTATAGCAATGTTTCGCAGCGTTGGTATTTAACAGCTTACGGATTATATGAATATGCACAGCGGATTATCTCAAATAACTTCGACTATCAATATGGTGACTTGTTCTATTTCAATGTTTCAGCATTTCATCGTTCTACGGAAAACTTATCGCTTGGATTGCAGTTGGCATACGAGTTTCAAGACAGAGCAAAGAGTCGTGGAGAAATACTTGTTGGAACGAAATATAATCTTCTCAGAATCACACCTTCTTTAATGTATAAGTTGTCAAAACAGTGGCAGTTGGCGTGCTTTGTTGAGATTCCGATATGGCGTAAAGTCATGAGTATTCAAATGTCGAATAAATGGGCATTACAAACTAAAATCATTTATAACATAAATCTTAAAAAAAGGTATTAATTATGAAACAGAAAGCATTAAAACTAATTGTATTTATTGTTGCATTATTGTCAATGTCAACAGTTTATGCACAAACAACTTCATCAAACAAAGAATTGGTAGAAGTGATTTATTTTCATGGCAAAAAACGTTGTGTTACATGTAATGCCATAGAAAAATTGTCGCAAGAAGTTGTTAACGAACAATTTTCATCGCAAGTGGCAGATGGAACTGTAGTATTTAAAATTGTTGATATTACCACAAAAGACGGTGAAGCTCTTGCTGATCATTTTGAAGTGGCATGGTCATCTCTTTTTGTTAATAAAATTGAAGGTAGGAAAGAGCAAGTCAATGATATGACAAAATTTGCCTTTGCCAATGCACTAAACAAACCTGAAGAATTTAAAAAAGGACTTACTGAAAAGATTAACGGTTTATTAAATGGAAAATAGTTTATGGAATTATTGCAAACATTATTGGAAAGCAGTTCAACGCCTATTATAACTGCATTCCTGTTGGGTTTAATAACAGCAATGTCACCTTGTCCTTTAGCGACAAATATCGCTGCCATTGGGTTTATCGGCAGAGATATAGAAAACAGAAAAAGAGTTTTCTTTAATGGGATTCTATATACATTGGGTAGAGTTGTTGCATATACACTTTTAGGCATAATCTTGATTGTCATAATAAAAGGCGGTTCGAGTTTCTTCGGATTACAAAAGTTTATTGGCAAATATGGAGAAATGATAATAGGACCTGCGCTTTTGTTGATAGGTATTCTTATGCTATTTAGCAATAAATTAAGATTGCCATCATTTGTCTTGAAAAGTGATGGAGAGAATGTTGCAAAAAGAGGAAGTTGGGGAGCTTTTTTACTCGGTATATTATTCTCTTTAACATTCTGCCCTTCGAGTGGTATTTTCTATTTTGGTATGCTTATACCGCTTTCGGCATCAGTAACAATGGGTTATTTGTTGCCTATAATATTTGCTATTGCTACGGCTTTGCCTGTTTTGGTAGTAGCTTGGATTTTAGCTTTCAGTGCGGAACAGATAGGTAAAGTTTATGGACAGATACAAAAAATTCAGAAATATCTGAATATTATAATCAGCTTACTTTTTATGTTAATCGGAATTTATTATTGTATAACAATTTATTTATAAAACTATGGAAATTAAAGTATTAGGACCTGGTTGTTCTAAATGTAAGACAACTTATAACGTAATTGAAAAATTTATTAAAGATAATAATATCAATGCAGAACTAATCAAAGTTGATGATATTATTGAGATTATGAATTACAATATCCTAACAACACCTGCTGTTGTCATTGATGGTGAAGTCAAGGTTAAAGGATATGTTCCATCGGAAAAAGAACTTAAACAACTTTTGGGATTATGATACAAAAATTTGCAGATTGGTTGGTTTATGGCATCTTCGGATTAGATGCAGCCACCTCATTCGGGATTGCGGTTAATTTCTTTTTTTACGATACTATAAAGATTGTTATATTACTCTTTGTCATTAGTTTCGTGATGGGAATCATCAATGCATATTTTCCGATAGAAAGGTTACGTCAGTTTCTCACAACGCACAAACTTTACGGTTTGGATTATTTTATGGCTGCATTATTTGGAGGCATAACACCATTCTGTTCATGCTCATCAGTTCCTTTGTTTATCGGATTTGTAAAAGGTGGAATTCCGTTAGGCGTTACTCTTACTTTCTTGATTGCGTCTCCGCTTGTCAGTGAAGTTGCAGTAGCAATGTTTCTTGGCATATTTGGCGTAAAAGCGACGCTTATTTATATAGTAAGTGGCACGGTGTTGTCGATGATTGCTGGTTTTATTTTAGGAAAAATGCGTCTTGAACCATATTTGAGCGATTGGGTTAAGAAAGCGCAGCAACAATCAAATAAACAAAGTGAAATTTGGGAATCGGAGAAAACGCCTTTCGTGAAACGATTGCCTACCATTACTCGTGATTCTTGGGGTATTGTACGAGGCGTTTTGATATATATTATAGTAGGTATAGGTATTGGCGCAACGATGCATGGCTATATCCCTGAAGGATTTTTTGAACGCTTTTTATCTGCTGAAAATTGGTGGGGTGTACCATTGGCTGTTGTTTTGGCAGTTCCGATGTACGCCAATCCTGCAAGTATTGTCCCTATCGTTGAAGTGTTTGTGGCAAAAGGAATTCCGCTTGGTACAGCTATCGCATTTATGATGGCTGTTATAGGACTCTCTATCCCAGAAGCAACAATGCTTAAAAAAGTAATGACATGGAGACTTATAGCAATTTTCTTTGGTGTGGTTACATTATTGATAGTAATATCAGGTTATTTGTTTAATTGGATTTTATGAAAGTATTGAGATTGTCTTTGTGTATCGTTTTAACCCTTTTTAGCACAAAATATGATTTAGTATTACTTGTATGAAATTTGTAAAGTATTAGTAATCAATATAAGTAAACCTTTTTCACGAAGATGAATATTAAGAAAAAATGGTTTATAACCTTGTAAACCATTGAAAATCAAAGAGAGCGTATGAACAAAATTTGTTTGTACGCTTTTTTTTGTTTGTTCAGTATGTTTGTCTATTTTTGTATCTGTTAAATATAAATTTAGAAAAGCTGACGTATGAACAGAATTATTAAGTACAACTTAGAAATAAT
>JAZTXF010000045.1:0-2909 GCA_045636305.1 Candidatus Gastranaerophilaceae bacterium
GAATTCTCTTATTTTTAGATATGTCTTTTTCAAATATTTGAGTAATAACACTTTGAACATACAAATTTCTGTCATCTGCATTATCAAATTCCAATGATTTTGGGAATCCTCCATCTCGAATGTATGTTGTGAATTCTTCAACAATATTTTGAGATATTTCTTTGCCCAGGAACTTCTTCATTTCCAAGTACTCATAAAATGTTAGAGTATACATTTCTATTTCGATATATCTTCCTGTAAGCTTTGTAACAAGTTCTCCGCTTAAAAGATAGGAATTTGAACCGGTAATAAAAACAGAATGCCCGTCCTCTCTATAGCCATTTATAACTTCCTCAAAATTTTTGACATTTTGAATTTCATCTATAAAAATATATTTTTTCTCACCATCGGTAATATAGCTATCTATAACCTCTTCTAATTTATCTGCAGTTTTGATTTTTTTGAATCCTCTTTTATCAAGATTAATATTAACTATATTTTTTTCACTAACACCGTTAGCCTTCAAATCTTCCATAACAGAGAGCAAAAAATAAGATTTTCCACATCGTCTGATTCCGGTTACAACTTTTATAATATCGCTATCATAAAAACCCCTTATCTTATTAAGGTATTCTTCTCTCATAAAAATTTTAGCCACAATAATCAGCCTCCTTTTGATTATATTATACCACATTTTTAGTAAAATGCAAGTTAAGGGGATAAAATTATAAAATTTTTAATCAAACAACCTCTTATAGACGGTTTTTGTTGGTTGGTTACACAGAGATTTTTCAATATCATCAATAAATCATCATAAGCGAAAATCAGACTTTTCGCAACCCTCAAACAAGGCTCAATAGCGGGAAAGTTTTGTACGGTCTTTTTAATTTGACATGACCTCCAAAACCGTTCTTGAGGGTTCGAGTCCTTCTACCCCTGCCAAAAAAAGAAAGAGTGACTTTTAAGTTGCTCTTTCTTTTTTCGTTCGGGAGGACTCGAACCCCGAGGGGGTTTTTGCGTGAAGAAAACAGTTCAGCGAACTGTTTTTAGCAAAAAGGTGCGAGACCGGTACCAAAATGCAACGCATTTGGGTGGGCGAGCAGATAAGACGCTGAAAGCGGCTGTGTCCTTCTACCCCTGCCAGAGTCGGAACAAGTTTCGCTTGTTCCGATTTTTTATGTTTAAGAAATCCACCGGCAATGTGAAGTAGTAAAATAAAAGTAGACACATGGAAAACCACCATGTATCTACTTTTTTCTTTTTATGTTAAAATAATTGTGGAGGTGTTTGAGTTGAAAAAAAACTGTCACTTGCTCCACTGTTCCTCCTTATTCCCACAAAATCGCTGATTTTGCGGGAACCCTTTTGACGGGCTTAAACACTAAGCTTAAGCCGTTTCTTCTTGTTTTTCTTTGTTTTATTTTTTAATTCGTTTCGCTTAAAACAAGCATCAATTTCGCATACAGCTGCATCTGTTTTCAACGATTCCGTCTGCTACAGCATCAAAAAAGCATTAAAATATCTCTTAATAGAATGAGTCCTTTGGAGTATAGACAGAGTTTAGGATTTTAATTTAGTCCAGGATTCTGTCCGCACCCCCTAGTATCCCTATGTAATTCCTTCTTCAATGTATATGCTTTAGCCGGAAAAAAGAAGAAATTCAAAAATTTTACTTTCTTTGCAATCACCGCCGCTAACACCGAAAATACCAATCCGCAAGCAGTTCCCAAAAGAACGTGAATCCACCACTGGGTTATATTCATACGAAGCAAGATTATTCTTATTCCAGCTGTAAATATGGTGTGTAATAAGTAAATTTGAAAAGAATACTTATTTACAAAATCGAGAAAACGAGCAACAGGTTTACAGCATTGGATCAGAGAAATAAACATAATACTTGAATATATTCCAAACACTATCATTATTTCCTTTATGAATGGAGCTTCTATTTTGTTTAGTAAAACAAATATGACACCTGTTACTATATGCAGCAATACAACCAACCATTTAGCCCAGCCAGGGAGTTTAGCGAGGCTTTTGAAATCAACAAATGTGCCGATTCCAAAGGCAAGTGCTGAATAAAACACCACATCCAAGCTTCCAAGAGAAATACCAAAAAGAGGAGCTAAATAGCTTATTAAAACAACAATAAGTGTAATTTGCCAATTTTTTATCATTCCTGAAAAAGCCGTCCAAATGCAAAACAAAAAGAACAGTGCATACAAAAACCAATATTGAGCAACAGGGGTTTTCCATATATAAAGAATATCTGAAACTGCAAAACCGGTATTTGATTCTCCAACTAAACTGTTTATCAATATATAAACAACTGAAAAAGCTATGTATGGAATACCAAGAGTGTAAAGCTTATAGAGAATAAATCTCAATTTTGTTTTCTTGTTTTTCCACTCTCCGGTAACTTTATACACAACACCGCTCAAAAACAGAAAAAGTGCAACATGGAAAGACCATATAAACTTTTCCATTCCCCAAAAAAACTTGGGAATATCTATGCCTGCAAGTCTTATTCCCATAATAACATGACCGAACAGAACCAAAAAACAGGCATATCCTTTCAGTCTGTCAACAAGCACATTTCTTTCCATTTTGCACCTCCTTAAAACTATTTTTCTTCTTTGCTCCTGCAAGTTGAAGAAACGATATATTTCGGTCTTCCTTTAATTTCATCATAGATACGAGCAACATAATATCCGATAATGCCAAGACTTATCATCATAATACTTCCTATAAATATCAGGATAATTATAACCGTTGTCATACCTTCAAGGGCAATGCCACGAATTTTATCAATCAGTGCCCAAACGCTGAAAATAGCAGTAATAATAAGCATCATAACGCCAAGCACCGTTACGATTTGCATCGGTGCTGTTGAGTAGGCAGAAATATTTGAAACAGCATATTTCAAAAGA
>JAZTXF010000046.1:0-13008 GCA_045636305.1 Candidatus Gastranaerophilaceae bacterium
TATTTTAGGTGGAGGTCCTGCGGGCTTTTCAGCAGGAATATATGCAGCAAGGGGAAATGTTAAAACTGCCATAATTGATATAAACATGCTTGGAGGACAACCAAGTAATTATTTAGAACTGGAAAATTACCCAGGATTTGATTTAATCGGCGGGTACGACCTTATGGAAAAATTCGAAGCGCATGCCGATAAATTCGGCGTTGAAAAATTTCCGATGCAAGAAATTCAAAAAATTGAACTTAACTCCGAAATAAAAAAAATTATAACAAAAGAAACAATATTCAACGCCAAAACCGTAATAATTGCAACAGGAGCACAGCCACAAAAACTAAACATTGCCGGAGAAAAAGAATTTGTAGGGCGAGGAGTTAGTTATTGTGCTGTTTGTGACGGAGCGTTTTATAAGGATAAAACCGTTGTTGTTGTTGGCGGCGGAAATGCCGCAGTTGAAGAAGCAATCTATTTAACAAAATTTGCCGATAAAGTTTATGTTTTACACAGAAGAGATAAACTCAGAGCCGATAAAATTGTTCAAGAAAGAGCCTTTAAAAACCCAAAAATTGAATTTATATGGGACTCTGTAGCTACAGAAATTGTCGGCAAAGACTCCGTTGAAAAACTGATAATTAAGAATACAAAAACAAACGAAACAACAGCAATAAAAACTGACGGGGTCTTTCCTTATATCGGATTTACGCCAAACACAGACATGATTAACGGACAAATCCAACAAAACGAACAAGGCTTTATAGTAACAGATGAATTTTTAAATACATCCCAAAAAGGTGTTTTTGCAATAGGCGATGTAAGAACAACCCCTCTCAGGCAAGTTATAACTGCCGCTGCAGACGGAGCAATTGCTGCGGTTAGCGCAATCAAATATCTTGAAGAAATTGAATCAGAAATTTTTGCATAAAATTTTTGTAGTATAATTTTCTTACTATGAAAAAGGTTTATATTGAAACAATGGGATGTCAAATGAACAAGTCCGACTCTGAAAGAATTGTCGGAATGCTCTCCCATTTTAATTACGAAGAATGTGAAAATCCAAGAGAAGCAGATTTGCTTATCGTTAATACTTGTTCAATCCGCCAACTTTCTGCAAATAAAGCGTACAGCCAAATCGGTGTTTGGGGAAAATGGAAAAAGCACAAACCAATTAAAATAGGCTTCTGCGGTTGTGTTGCACAACAAGACAGAGAAGGCTTGCTCAAACGTTTTCCTTATTTAGACTTAGTTTTTGGAACACACAACATCTATGAATTACCTGAATTAATTAAACGTGTCGAATCAGGTGAAAGAGTTTGCGCAATAACAGAAACACCATACGTAACGGATGAAAGCCAATACAAAATTGAAAGAAAAGGACATCTAAACGCATGGGTTCCTATCATAGAGGGCTGTAACAATTTCTGCACATATTGCATTGTTCCTTACACAAGAGGAAGAGAACGTTCCAGAAAACCCGAATTAATTATAGACGAAGTTAAAAAAGCAGTAGCTCAAGGATTTAAAGAAATTACACTTCTTGGGCAAAATGTTGACAGCTACGGCAAAGACTTCAAAGACGGCAAAACAACACTTGCTAACCTTTTACGCGAATTAAATAAAATTGAAGGCAAGTTTAGAATTCGTTTTGTAACCTCTTACCCAACAGACATTACTGATGATTTAATTGATGCGGTTGAAGAGTGTGACAAGGTATGCAAATACTTCCACATTCCTATGCAATCAGGAAACTCTGAGGTTCTTAAAAAAATGAATCGCCGTTACGATAGAGAACAATATAAAACTATCGTTGAAAAAATAAGAAAAAGATTTAAACATGTAACAATCACCAGTGATTTTATTGCAGGTTTTCCTGGCGAAACAGAAGAACAATTTCTTGATACGCTTTCCGCAATTGAAGAATTGCAATTAGACTATTCTAATACTGCTGCATATTCTCCAAGAATAAAAACCGTTGCAGCCAAATGGGTAGACAAATACATTGATGAAGATACCAAAATGGAAAGACTTGCCCGTTTAAACGATATAAATAAAAAAGCATGCACAGACTCTAATAAAAGATTTATCGGAGAAACATTGGAAGTGCTTGTTGAAGATATCAAAGAAAAAAACGGAAAAAGAATAATAACTTCACGTGCAGGAAATAATAAAATTGTTCATTTTGAAAGTCAAACAGCTCAAATCGGTGACTTTGTTAATGTGAAAATTGAACAAGCCTCAATGTGGTGCGTAAAAGGAACTGAAGTTAAATAATTTTTAACTAAAATTTAAAATTTCGTTCATTGTTTGCAATACGCTCAAGATAGCCCTCGACTAACTCTTTAATTTTAGCATCTTGAAGCGTTTCTACTTCTTGCTCAATTAATTTATTTCCGATTTGCTTTGTTTCAAATGATGCATAATCTTCAAGATATTCTTTAAGAGTCATAATAGCATTCGGGTGACAAAAATTATGGATTTGTTGACTTTTACAAATTTCCATAAAACGTTCACCGGTCCTTCCGTTACCATAACAAGCAGTACAAAAACTTGGCAAGTAACCAAGCTCCATAAGCCATTTAATCACATCATCCAGAGGTCGTTTGTCACTTATATCAAACTGTGCAGAATTTTCATCTTCCGGCATGGGATTAAAATACCCTCCCACACTGGTTTTGGACCCACCACTCATTTGAGAAACACCTAAACTCAAAAGCCTTTTTCTACATTCTTCACTTTCTCTTGTTGAAACAATCATGCCCGTATATGGAACAGCTATTCTAATACACGCAACAATTTTAGCAAATGTATCATCATCAATACCGTTATCAAACTCTGCTGGGTCTATGTCATCAGCTTTGCGCAATCTCGGAACACTTATTGCATGAGGACCGACACCAAAAACAGCCTCTAAATGTTCGGCATGCATAAGTAATGCAGCAAATTCATATCGATAAAGCTCTAAGCCAAACAAAACGCCTAAACTAACATCATCAATGCCAGCCTCCATCGCCCTATCCATTGCCTCTGTATGATATGCATAATTGTGCTTTGGCCCCGTCGGATGTAGTTTTTCATAAGTTTCTTTATTATATGTTTCCTGAAATAAAACATACGTTCCGATACCAATTTCATGTAATTTTTTATAATTTTCAACGCTTGTTGCTGCTATATTAACATTTACTCGACGAATAGCACCATTTTTGTGTTTTACGCTATAAATTGTTTTTATCGACTCTAAAATATATTCAATCGGGTTATTAATAGGGTCTTCCCCTGCTTCTATTGCAAGCCTTTTATGCCCCATATCCTGCAAGGCAATAACTTCATTTTTAATTTCCTCTTGAGTTAATTTCCGTCTTGGAATTGTCTTATTTTTTGCATGATACGGACAATAAACACAACCGTTTACACAATAATTAGACAAGTATAACGGAGCAAATAAAACTATTCTGTTTCCGTAATAATCTTTTTTTATTTTTTGAGCTAATTCAAAAATTTCTTTATTTTTATCTTCAAGCTCACAATCTAAAAGAACAGAAGCTTCTCTATGTGTTAAACCTTTTCCTTTTTTAGCTTTTACTAAAATTTGTTCAATCAATTCTTTATTTTTTTTGTTTTTTTGAGCATACTCCAAAGTTTCAAGAACTTCTTTATGTGCAATAAATTCTTCAGCTTTTTGTGACTTAGGATTATACATTTTACACCTCTGGTTTAATCATAACCCGCCTATTTTGAAATGTAAAGTTAAATTAAAAATATCTCATACAACAACTTTATTATAGCAAATTTTAAATTTATGAGTATTAATCCACTATGGCCATAAATAATATTCAATTTATTAATAACAATAAATATATTAATAAAACTACCAAAGCATATCAGCCACAATTTGGGAGATTACCTTCACTTAGCAAATTTGATATGCACAAAAATCCTGTTTTTTTATCTGAAATACTATTAGAAAAAAAACAAAATTTTATAAAAAAATTTTTCCCTAATAAAGCTTTTAATCTATCTACTCTAATAGAACTTTTTACTGATAAAAAAAAATATTTTGAAAAAATAATTGCATCAAAACCTAAAAAAGTTGTAATAGATACAATTCCAATGGCACAAAAAATCAAAACTTTTTTAGACAATAAATTTGATAAAAATTATATATTTGTTTCTATAGGCCGTTCTCCTGTAACTATTGCGAGGACTCTTGAATTTATGGGGGTTCCTGTTAGATATATTCCTATTTCCGGATTACATTCAGTACGGACAAGATTAGATTTATATACAGCTAAAAACTTAGATAATTACATATCTTACATAAAAAATCTGGGACTTAATGAAGAGTTTTTATCCAAAACTGGCAAAAAAGCTGTATTTTACGATTATGCACATACAGGTTCAACCCTTAGTTCGATGAAACACTTTATCAAACAATACGTTAAACTTCCGCAAACACATTGTGCTTTTAGAGAGCTAAACACAGATTTACTAAGTTTAGCAAAAACCACAAAAGAAAAAAATGAAATTAAAGAATTCATAAATAATTATTTGTTAGCCGAAAATGCTGAAACATATTCACATATACCAAAACTAAATCCTTGCGATGTTGGCAAAATTAATGATATTATAAAAAAATACACTCCGGAAAAAAATGTATTAAACTTTAATAAGAGTCTTATTTTAATGTTAGAGAAAAAAGGTTTACTAGCAAAAAAATGAAAATAACACCCTTTCAAACAAAACTTAATTCAAAAAATATTTACCAAAAGCAAAAAAACAAAAAAATTCCTTTCGGTAATTTCTCACATATAACACCATTACCTGAAAACACACCAATAAAACCGTTTTTAAACTCTATTAGACAGATTTTTAATAATAAAAAACTAAACAAACTTTTTGGAAAAAATCTTTTGAACATTAATACATATAAAAAACTAACCTCTACTGATAAAAAAATCTTATCAGAACTCTCCATCAAACCTACCGTAGAAGCTGCTGAAGATGCTATTATTTTTTCTCAACCAATAAAAAACTTTTTAGAAAAAAAATATGGCAAAGACAATTATATATTTGTTTCTATCGGACGATCCCCTGTAATGATTGGTAGAACGTTAGAACTTATGGGAGTAGAAACAAAATATTTACCAATTTCAAATCTTTTCAAAGTTAAAAAAGAAGAAATTAACAGTTACATTAACCACAAACCTTATCTTAAATATATTGACAAAATCGGAATCAACCCTGAAAACCTAAATAACGGCAAAAGAAAAGCTGTTTTTTACGACTTTACAGTAACAGGGCATACTCTAAATGCTATGAAAAATTTCCTTAAATTATATGCCGGAATTCCTGAACATTTCATGGAATTTAGAAGTTTAAACCACGATATTATTGAATTAAGTCAAGAACCCTTTTCTAAAAAAGCTGACTTTATAGGTAAATATTTTTATGACAGCAAGTCAGCTCAATATTCACACATTCCAAAGTTGAATTACTGGCAAATGGATGAAATTGACTCTAAAATGGACCGCAACAAAATATCATTAAAAACCAATTTTTTTAATTTCAATTTGTTGCTAAAGTTAGAACAAATAGGTCTTTTGGCAAATAAAAACAAATAATTATCTTATTTATTAAATAAAATAATATCATTTATGCGCGCAGCAAAATACGGCATCTCTTTATTTTTCTCTTTTAGAAAGATTACAAAAGTATTGTCAAAATAAAAATTTCTTCCTTCAGTCACCGGTCTTGGCATAAAAGACATAAATTGCACATCCAAAGCAGCCTCGCTTTTTAACTTAACTCCTGCTTCATTTAAGTCAAAATCTACACTTTGTAACGCTTTTGCAAGATATAAATTATTTGTATTTTTGATTAACCTATTACACAAAAAATCATAATTTAAAACTTTTTTGAACGTTAAATAAGGAACTTTTAACTTATCTCCTTCAACAAAATTTTGGTTTCCTTTATACCTTTTAGCTTGTTTTTTCATTTTTTTATAAAGTTTATCAAATGATTGATTATCATTTGTTCTGTACAAATAAACTTCGTCATTTGATTGAGTATTTAAAACTACCGCATAACTTGTCGGAGAATCATAAAATAAAACTCTGACATTGCTATAAAGCTGTGCTTTACTTGTTTCATTAATTCCAAAATATTTAGACTCATATGGTCCAAAATCACTAATCGCAAGTTGATTAAACCTTTTCAGAAAACTAAAATCTTTTTTAAGCATTGCATAAACAACATAAGCCCTGTTATTTGAAGTCCAATCTATTTTATCAAGTATTTCACTTCTCTCTCCGAATTTTTCCATTATGGCTGTTTCAATTTCTTGTTTTAATGCAAGAGATGTTTCGCCATACTTTTTATAATAATCTTTTTCAGAAAGCATGTCTGCAGT
Organism: Candidatus Gastranaerophilaceae bacterium; assembly: GCA_045636305.1. Classification (GTDB taxonomy): domain Bacteria; phylum Cyanobacteriota; class Vampirovibrionia; order Gastranaerophilales; family Gastranaerophilaceae; genus RGIG2134. The sequence goes on from JAZTXF010000046.1 coordinate 6,401, forward strand.
AAACTCTTGTTTATTAAGCTGTTTTACCACTTTTGTATTCTTATCGACAAATTTTATAGGCTTTTTAACAATTTCGTTCATAAAATCATTCCAAACAAGTTGGAAAGTTCCCACCCAAACTCTATTTTGTGCCTGCTCTTTAGATGAAAAAGTCGGAACAATAATAACCTCATCAATGGCAAAAGTGCTTGAACAATTTAAACAAAATAAACTAATAATTAACAATAAAATCTTTTTCATAATTTCTCCGCTTCTTTTTTCATGATAGCATAAATTTGACACAAATAAATTTAAAAAATTATGCAAGAAAAAAATAAAAACATAAGCAAAAAACAAACCAAAAAGAAAAAATACAGTATAAAAAACATGGGCTTGAACATAGATAAAAATGAATATTATGAAATCATTTTATCTAATTCAAATCATCCTGAATTGTTCTCTAACAAAGACAGATATTAATCTTCTTTAACTAAAACTGTTTCAATTTCCGCAATATACAAACAATGATAATCATTTTTTGGATACCAAAGATTTATTAACTCTTCATTTATAAAACTATCTTTTGTTAAATCTTGCTTATACAAGTTTTTACACAAAATTGCAATTTTACTTTCTTCATAATAAGGAATACCATTTTCATAAGTTAAAGTAAGTCCTGATGTTGTAATTTTATCTTCATCTCTGCCTGAAACAGTTCCGAAATAATTTAAAGTTTTGCGATATGTTTCATCAAAAAAAGTTAATGAAAATTTTTCGGAAACATCAATAAATTCTTTCGTGTATCTTTGAGGACGAACAACCACATAAACCACCGGTTTTCCCCACATAACGCCCATTGCACCCCAAGATGCCGTCATAGAATTTGAAACATCATTAACCTTAGATGTTATTAACATCCAATCTTTGCCAATTAATTTAAAAGTATTTTCTTTCAATTCATTTGGTAATATTTTTTTAAAATTACTCATTATACCCCCGAATTAAGTTTTGGTATTTTTATTTCAAAAATTTTTTCAATATCAACACTATTTAATATAGTATCAATTATTACACCGGGTGTCAAAGTATTTGAAGGTTGCAAGTCTTTTACTATACCCAAAACTTTTGCATCCGAATATTCTTCAATAAGTCTTGGGGCAGTTCTTATTGCAATATCATCCGTTCCTCGCGGATAACGATTTATTATAACCCCTCGCACATTTAAACCATGCTGTTTTGCAAAATTTACTGTCAACAAAGTTTGATTAATCGTCCCCAAATTAGGTCTTGCAACAATAACAACAGGAACATTTAACAGCTTTACTATATCACTTGTTAATAATTGGGGAGCAACAGGTACACACAGACCACCTGCCCCTTCGGTAATAACAAGCTCACATTTCTCACACAAAAGCATATAATCCCTGACAAGATTATTTGTATCAACTTTAATTTTTTCTATTTCTGCTGCTAATGCCGGCGCAGTCGGAGGCTTAAAAAGATATGAACAAGATGTTTCTACAAACGCATCAATTTTTTTAACATAAGCTAAATCCGGCGCAACTAAAAAACCGTTTTTCACTTCGGCTCCACTTTGAAAAGGTTTGTAAACACCCGTTTTATAGCCTAATGATTGCATTAAAGCTGCCAAACCAGCCGTTATAAAAGTTTTTCCTACATCTGTATCCGTTCCGGTTATAAAAATATTCATTTTCCATGGTACCATTATATTTATGATTAATGCCTTAAGTAAATCACAAATAAAAGATTTTTTAAACATCTTCAAAGGAGATGTATTAGGCGGACTTCTTGCTGCAGTAATAGCCCTGCCTCAAGCACTGGCTTTTGGAGTCGCAACCGGACTGGGCGCTTCGGCAGGACTTTGGGGCGCAATTATTTTGTCCTCTGTTGTTTTTTTATTAGGCTGCAAATTCCCATTGGTTTCAGGCCCAACTGGTCCAAGCGTTATTGTCTTAACTGCTGCGGTTTCTTTATATGCAGGAAAACCAAATCTGATTTTAGCAGTTTTAATTTTGAGCGGAATTTTCCAATTAATACTATCATTAACAAAATCCGTTAATTTTGTTAAATACGTTCCATACCCTGTAATTTCAGGATTTATGAATGGTGTCGGAATGATACTCATAATTTTACAAATCGCCCCCCTCTTTGGACACAAAATGTACACCTCTCCGTTAATAACAATTGAAAATATAAATTCTATTCTTTCTAATATTGCAGTTGAACCTTTTGCTCTCGGGCTTTTAACTTTAGCAATAATTTTTTATACACCCAAAACTATTAGCAGAATTTTTCCAATACAATTATTAGCACTGATTGCAGTAACATGGATATCGGTGGTTATGGCTTTCCCTGTTGAAAGAATAGGAGAAATAAATGTTTCTTTACCCACAATAACATTACCTAATTTATCTTTAAATGATTTTATAGACATTACACCTACCGCTATTGTCATTGCAATAATATGCTCAGTTGAAACCCTACTCACAACGTTAGTTGTCGACTCCCTTTTAAAGCAAAAACATAATTCTCAACGAGTAATTATGGCTCACGGTATTGGAAATATTATTTGCGGACTTTTTGGTAGTGTTATTGGTGCGGCAGCAACAATGAGAAGCGCAGCTGCTATCAAAACCGGTGCAACTACTCGTTTTGCATCTTTAATTCATGCCATGGTTTTATTAATGGTTGTTATTTATCTTTCACCTTATGTAAAAGAAATTCCACTGGCAGTTTTAGCCGGTATCCTTATAAAAATCGGTTATGATATTATTGATACAAAACTTTTAAAAGTTATAAAATACGCCCCAAAAGATGATTTAATAGTTGTTTTAGTCGTGTTTTTATTAACCGTTTTTCACGATTTGATTTTTGCAATCGGAGTCGGTATTGTGCTTGCTGCAATTCTTTACGCTAAAAGAATTGCAGATCAAACAAATATTGAAATTAAAGACATATACGACAAAGAAATAATTAAATTAGAAAAAAAATTGGTCAAAGATTTTAATTATAAAATTCGTGTTGTACATATAGACGGACAATTTTTCTTTGGCTCCGCCACTCAAGTTGTTTCTAAATTTGATGAATTATTAGGAACAAAATATTTAATATTAAACTATGAATCCAGCGCAAAACTGGATATTTCTGCAATATTTGCATTAGAAGATATTATTGTCAGGTTAAAATCTCAACATATTAAACTTTTTATTGTCCTCAAGAATGAAGAAATTTTAAAACAACTTAAAAATCACAAAATAGCAGAACAAATAGGGACAAATCACATCTTTTTTGATGAAATTTCCGCCATCGAAACAGCTAAAAAATATTTAAAAAGAAAAATTAAACAAACTAAAAAATAATTTTTAATGTTGAACCCTCTCTTTTCTTGTTGTATTATTACTGGTAAGAGTAAGAAAAGAGGCGAACTATGCTTGATATTAAAATTATTAGAGAAAATCCGGAAAAAATTAACGAACTTTTAAAAAGAAGAAACCCTGAATTATCAATTGATGAAGTTTTAAAAATAGATTCAGACAGAAGAAAAATTCAGTTTGCAGCAGATGAACTTCGTGCCAAAAGAAAAAATGAATCTCAAAAAATCGGTATGATGAAAAAAAATGGTGAAAATACCGATGCTATTCAGGAAGAAGTCCGCAAACTCGGAGAAGAAATAAAAGCATTAGAAGAGCAAGAAGTTGCACTAAATGAACAACAAACAAACTTATTACTTCACATACCAAATACTCCTGATGAAACAACACCAATCGGCTTAGACGAAACTTGCAATGTTGTTATCAAGTCTTTCAAAGAACCAACAAAAGCTGATTTTGAACTTAAACCACATTGGGATATTTGCACAGAAAAAGGATTTGTTGACTTTGAACGCGGAGTAAAGTTAGCTCAATCAAGATTTTCTCTTTATAGAGGCTTGGGTGCAAGATTAGAAAGAGCAATCATCAATTTCTTTTTAGATGTTCACACAATGCAACACGGATATGAAGAAACAATGCCTCCTGTATTAGTCAATTCAGATGCAATGAGAGGAACCGGACAACTTCCAAAATTCAAAGAAGATATGTATAAATGTGAAAATGAAGATTTATATTTAATCCCGACAGCAGAAGTTCCTGTTACTAACATTTATTCTAATGAAATTCTATCAGAAGAAGATTTGCCAAAATATATGACTGCATACACTCCTTGTTTCAGAAGAGAAGCAGGTTCTGCAGGAAAAGATACCAGAGGATTAATTCGTCAACACCAATTTAACAAAGTAGAACTTGTTAAATTATGCACACCTGAAACTTCCGCAGAAGAACATGAAAAACTTACATTAAATGCAGAAAAAGTTCTTGAGCTTTTGGAATTACCTTATCGTCGTGTAGCATTATGCTCCGGTGACATTGGTTTTTCAGCAAAAAAATGTTTTGACTTAGAAGTTTGGATGCCTTCTTATAACGATTACAAAGAAATTTCAAGCTGTTCAAACTTTGGTGACTACCAAGCACGCAGAGCCAATATTAAATACAGAAACAAAGAAACAGGAAAAGTTGAATTTGTTCACACCTTAAACGGCTCAGGATTAGCTGTTGGCAGAACGTTCGCCGCAATTTTAGAAAACTTCCAACAAGAAGACGGTTCTATTGTTATTCCAAAAGTACTAAGACCTTATATGGGAGTTGATAAAATATAATGTCAGAAAAAAAAGGCTTATTCATTACTTTTGAAGGCGGAGATGGCTGTGGAAAAACAACACAACTTAACCTACTTTCTGAGTATTTACAACAAAAAGGGAAAAAAATAGTTATTACTCGTGAACCAGGTTCAAAAGGTTTAGGTGTAAAGCTTAGAGAATTAATTCTCCACTATGACGGAGATGTTGATTCTGTTTGTGAAGCCTTTTTATTCTTGGCAGATAGAGCTCAACACATTTCAAAAATAGTTTTACCTGCTATACAAAATGGAGAAATTGTTCTTTGTGACAGACACACTGACTCTACGGTAGCATATCAGGGATATGGCAGAGGCGAAAATTTGGAACAAATTAAAATGTTGAACAATCTTGCCACTAAAGGAATTAAACCGGATTTAACATTTATTTTTGATGTTTCCGAAGAAATTGCCCAACAAAGAGTTGGTGCGGATAAAGACAGAATGGAATCCGCAGGAAAAGAGTTCCATAAAAAAGTGCGCAATGGATATTTAGAAATAGCAAAACAAGAACCGCAAAGAGTTAAAGTTATAGATGCTAATTTATCTATTGAAGAAGTCTTTGAACAAGTAAAAAAATATATTGATGAAAAAATATAAGGAATAAAGTATGGCAAATCAACGTTGGTATGATAACGACCCAATTCTTAAAGAGGCTCTTGAACTCTTAAGGCTTCAACCTGCTGATAAACAAGCAGGGGCTGCTGATTTTATTATTAAGTTACAAGAAGAAATTGCTAAAGATGTTATAGAACGCATATACGAAATGGTTAATCAATATCACGGAAAAGGAAATCGCTGGTACGACAATGACCCTGTGTTGATTCGTGCAATGGAAACTCTAAGAGTTGCACCACCAGAAACACAACGAATTGCAGCTAAAAAACTTTTGCAAAATCTTGAAGCTTTATCGGATGAGAAAGAAAATGACTAAATTTCTAAAAGATATTCAAAAACTTGAAGACACTCGAGGAATTGATATTCAAAAAGTTGGCGTCAAAGATGTTGAAATACCACTGATTATTCAACGTAAAAATGATACAGACCAAATCGTTTCTGCTAAAGCCAGAATGAGTGTTTCTCTTCCAAAAGCATACAAAGGAACGCATATGTCCAGATTTATGGAAGTTATGGATGAATGGCGTGAAAAAAACTTGTTGGGCGTGGATATTAACGGCATTTTAAAAGATTTTCAAGAAAGACTGGAAGCCAAAAGCGCACATGTCCGTTTTTCATTCAAATATTTTATGAAAAAAGAAGCACCTGTTAGCAAATCTCAGTCTGTTATGGGGTATGATTGCACATTTGAAGGTAATTTAGAAGGAGAAAATTACCAATTTTTATTGGGTGTAAATGTTCCTGTAACAACACTTTGTCCTTGCTCTAAAGAAATTTCAAAATATAGTGCTCACAACCAAAGAGCTATTATAAAAATAGTTGTAGGTTATCCCGAAAACGAACATATTTGGCTGGAAGACTTAATTAAACTCGCAGAACGTTGCGGTTCTTGCGAACTTTACCCCATTTTAAAACGTGAAGATGAAAAATATGTTACAGAAAAGGCTTATGAAAACCCAAAATTTGTAGAAGATGTTATCAGAGATGTAATTATAGAGCTCAAAAAACTTCAACCAATTACCTGTTTTGAAGTTGAATGTGAAGCTTTTGAAAGCATTCATAATCACTCTGCATGGGCATATCAAAAAGAAGTTTTATAACTTAATAAGAATCATTTTAGACATTTCTTTTGCAAATAAAGAATGTGGGGTTTGTGCAGGAACAATAATCATTTCGCCTCGAACCAAATCATAAACTTCAGTATCAAGAGTAAATTCTATTTCTCCTTCTAAAACATATACGCATGCTACCATTTCTGTCGTATGCGTTGAAATTTTTTG